>JASFHC010000033.1:0-13719 GCA_050123435.1 Desulfobacterales bacterium | reverse complement strand
CAAGATTAAAGGGATTAATTAGTTCCTGTAGAATTATTTAAAAAGTTCTTTGAAAACAGAAAGATAAGCGCATTTTGACTTCACAAGTTTGGTAAAATTTGATATATAAAGATTAACCAAATCAACAAGTTATCAAATTACTACCCAACAAAAGGAGACCAAAATGCGCAAAAAGATCGTATCACAGCTTGCACTTTTTGACCAGTCTGTTCAACAGCTAGCATCTTTGATTCGACCCCCGTTGGTTTTACGAAAAATGGATCAAGTCCTTTCGGCAAACCCCGAATTTGTTGATTTGGTTCACACGGATCTTACCGGCAATGCTTCTGGAGTCGGCGCCAATGGAATGAGTGCAGAGCAAGTGCTTCGGACTGCCATATTACGACAGATGAAGCAATATAGCTGGCGCGAGTTGGCAGACAGGCTCCATGACGGCATCTGCCTGAGATGGTTCACCCGGTTTTACTCTGCAGAGACACCCCATTTCACAACTTTGCAAAAAGCCATCACCGCCATCAGCGATGCAACTTGGGAACAGATTAACGGTTTGTTGGTAGATTTTGCCAAAGAACAAAAAATTGAAAAAGGTCGAGCCTTACGAACCGATACCACAGTAGTTGAAACCAATATTTCTTATCCCAGAGACTCCAAATTGTTATGGGATGGCATTCGGGTGCTGACAAAAATAATGGCGCGTATCGGATATCAAAGACCTGATATTGATTTTGGATTTGCCAATCGAAAGAGAAAATCAAAAAGGCTCTGTTATCAGATCGCCCTGGTCAAAGGGCCAAAAGCTGATAAAAGGCGCCGCAAACTTTACCGGCGACTGATCAGGGTGGCCAATGAAGTCTTTGATATGGGCTGCCGTTGCTATCAACAATTGTCAGGATGTGATGATGTCCCGAGAGAATACTGGCAGCTGGATCACTATTTGACCATGATGGCACCTGCCATTGATCAATGCGAACGAAGAATCCTCAAAAGTGAAAAGGTTGATGCCAGCGAAAAAATTGTTTCGATTTTTGAGGATCATACCGATATCATCCGACGCGGTAAAAGCAGCGCACCGACTGAATTTGGTCACAAAGTTCTTTTTACAGCTGGCAAAACGGGTCTTATTACCCAATATAAAGTGCTTCGCGGAAATCCCGGCGATTGTGACTTTTTACCGGAGATAATTGCAACACATAAAGACCAATTTGGCCAAGCACCTCACAGTATCAGTGCAGATCGTCGCTTTTTCAGTGAAGATAACGAATCGATTGCTTATCGTGAGGGCGTCAAGCAAGTATCGATCTGTAAACCAGGTTACCGAAACGAGCAGCGAAAACAAATTGAAAAAGAGCGATGGTTCAAAAACCTTCAAAAGTTCAGGGCTGGAATCGAAGGAATCATCTCCACCCTGATGCGCGGCTATGGTCTTAAACGCTGTATTTGGAAAGGCTGGGAAGCCTTTAAACGCTATGTTGCGCTGAGTGTGATAACATTTAATCTCAGAAAAATTGCTATACTGTCGTAAAACCAAAGATACTTTATACGGCTGTTCTCTCTATAACGGAGGAGTGTTTTTGAAAACAGCACAAATTCTTATCCTCATGATTGGAAGATTAAATATGTAATTCACACAGATTAAAATATGACTATTTAAAAACTCTTAGGGTGCTATCAATTTGTTTTTTTGTCCCGATAGCTCTCAAATAAGATATTTTTCTACAGAAACTAATTAAACTTCAATCTTGAAACAAGAGAATGATTCAAAAATAATTTTTAAAAATAATTGTTTAAAGGAGCACTTATGGCTGTACCAAAACGAAAAAAATCAAAATCAAAGCGAGATAAAAGAAGGACTCATCAGAAAATTGCGGCCCCTAACCTGACGAGCTGTCCCCAGTGCGGTGATGCCCGGCTTCCACACCATGCTTGTCCCAGTTGCGGCACTTACAAAGGCCGCACTGTTATTGAAACCGAATAATTCCGTTGCCAGGATAAAGCAATGCCGGAAAAGAAAACACCTATAATTATCGGCAGCGACCACGCAGCTTATGATTTGAAGGAAAAAGTTAAAGCATTCCTCATTGGAAGGGATATTGATGTTGAAGATGTGGGTTGCCATAATGAAAACTCGGTCGATTATCCAGATTTTGGAATCAAAGTTGCATCCATGGTTTCAGCGGGTAAGTTTGAGCGAGGGATACTCTTGTGTGGTACCGGAATCGGTATGTCAATGGTTGCCAACAAATTTCCTCATGTCAGAGCGGCTCTGTGTACGGATCTTTTTTCCTCTATTATGAGCAAACGCCATAACAATTCGAATATACTGGTGTTAGGCGCTCGCGTTGTGGGAGACATTCTCGCCATGGAGATAGTGAAAGCCTGGCTTGAAACACCCTTTGAGGGCGGACGGCACCAGCGTCGGTTGGATAAGTTTGATCGGATAGACACCGCAATCACGGATTCAGATTCTGATATCTAAACCTGATCTCTTACGACTCTGACTCGTTCATTTGCAAAATAAAAATCCAGATAAATTCTTCATGAGAAATTCGGGCTAAAGGATGGACATCTGTGGTCTCTTTTTGTATAAAGAAGACATGGTTCATATTCCGAGCAAGCATGCAGATTTGTAATATAACGAAATCTGAAAGCATAATCATTAAAAAAGGAATACTGTTTGAACTTGAAACTTATTGAAGATGCTGATCCTGAGATTGCCGGTGCAATCAAAATGGAAATCGAAAGGCAGAAAAATACCTTAGAGCTTATTGCATCGGAAAATATTGCCAGCGCGGCGATCATGGCCGTCCAAGGGAGTATTTTCACTAATAAATATGCTGAAGGCTATCCGGATAAACGTTATTATGGTGGGTGTGAATATGTTGATATCGCTGAAAAACTGGCCTTAAATCGGGCTAAAAAATTATTCAATGCTCCCTATGCCAATGTCCAGCCCCACTCCGGATCACAGGCAAATATGGCGGTATATTTTGCGCTGTTAGAGCCGGGAGATACGGTTCTTGGAATGGATTTGTCCCATGGGGGACATCTTACACACGGAAGTCCGGTTAGTTTTTCAGGAAAGCTGTATAATTTTTTCCACTACGGCGTAAACCGGGATACCGAAACCATCGACTACAAAGAATTGGCTGCGCTGGCAGAAAAACACCGGCCAAAGCTGATTATTGCCGGTGCAAGCGCCTACCCGCGTATTATAGATTTTGAAGCATTTTCTCAAATTGTCGAATCGGTAAACGCTTATTTCATGGTAGATATGGCCCACATCGCCGGGCTGGTGGCGACCGGGCTCCATCCTTCTCCCATCCCTTTTGCGGATGTCACAACTTCAACAACTCACAAAACATTAAGAGGCCCTCGCGGTGGCTTGATTTTGGCGAGAACCGATTATAGCGATAAACTGAATAGTGAAATATTCCCTGGAATTCAGGGGGGACCGCTGATGCATGTCATTGCCGCTAAAGCGGTTGCCTTCAAGGAAGCATTGAGCGATTCGTTTGTGGCTTATCAGAAAGATGTTGTTAAAAATGCAAAAGTTCTCGCAAACTGTCTGATGGACCATGGTATAAAACTAGTTTCGGGCGGCACTGATAACCACATGATGATTATCGATTTAAGGAATCTTAATATAACCGGAAAGGATGCCGAAGACGCACTGGGCCATGCCGGAATTACCGTCAACAAGAACTCCATACCATTTGAAAAGCTCAGCCTGTCCGTAACCAGCGGTATTCGTATTGGAACGCCTGCAGTTACCACAAGAGGCATGAAAACACCGGAGATGCAAATAGTTGCAGACCTTATCGTTGATGTGCTCCAAAATTACGACAACAACGGTCTTATTATCAATACCAAGACAAAAGTCCGCGAACTTTGCGAGGCTTTTCCTCTTTATGGATCTGACGAAGCAGGATAAAACGTGTCTCGGAAAAGAAATCGCCCTTCGTGGCAAACCTATTTTATGGATATTACGTTTCTTGTGGCCAAACGTTCCACATGTCTCCGGCGGGCTGTAGGCGCTTTGATTGTAAAGGATAAAAGAATTCTGTCTACCGGCTATAACGGCGCTCCAACTGGCCTTAAACACTGCCTTGAAATCGGATGCCTACGTGAAAAATTGAACGTGCCCTCAGGTGAGAAACATGAACTGTGCCGGGGTATACATGCTGAGCAGAATGCGATTATTCAGGCCGCCTATCACGGTGTTTGCATAAAGGATGCGACTCTTTTCTGTACGAACATACCATGTTCCATATGTGCTAAAATGATCATCAACGCCGGAATAAAGCAAATTTGTTATCATTCCGGATATGCAGATGCCATGTCAAAAGAAATGTTAACGGAAGCAGGTATTGACTTAATTCATTTTGATGCCGGTTAGCAGGGAGGAATTCATGAAATGTCCATTTTGTGGAGAAATTAACAACAAAGTTATCGATTCTAGATTGAGTAAGGATGGGAACGTCATTCGCAGGCGCAGGGAATGTCTTGTATGCACTAGACGATTTACAACCTACGAGCATATTGAGGAAATTCCTGTTATGATCATCAAAAAGGATGGGCGCCGAGAAGTTTTTTCCATTGAAAAATTACGTTCAGGCATCCAAAAGGCATGTCAGAAGAGAAATATAAGTGTTAATATTATTGAAGAATTTCTTGATGAGCTGGAACGTGATCTTAGAGAATCCGGAGAAAAGGAGATCCCTTCTCATAAAATCGGCGAAAAAGTCATGGCCAAACTCCATGAAATAGACGATGTTGCATACGTGAGGTTTGCATCAGTGTATAGAGAATTCAAAGATGTAAACGATTTTGTTTCTGAGCTAAAAAGCCTTTTGAAGGGACATAAACCCGAATAGACGGGACATAATGCAAGACGAATATTTCATGAAAATGGCACTTGACCTTGCAAAAAAGGGAGAGGGCTTTACTTCCCCCAACCCTATGGTCGGTGCCATAATTGTTAAAGAGGGAAAGGTTGTAGGAAAAGGGTACCATCATGCTGCGGGCAAAGCTCATGCCGAAGTTAATGCCATAGATGATGCCGGAGCTTTGGCCCAGGGAGCAACGCTTTATATCACCCTTGAGCCTTGCAATCATAAGGGACGAACCCCTCCCTGCACCGAAAAGATACTTTCGGCCGGCATCAAAAGGGTCGTTGTTGCAATGCATGACCCGAATCCGGATGTTAAGGGAGGAGGTATAGATTATTTAAAGCGACGGGGGATAACCGTCAAAACCGGTGTTTGTGAGGAACAGGCGAGTAGACTTAATGAAATTTTTATAAAATACGTTAAGACAAATCGTCCATTTACGATCATAAAATGTGCGGCCACTTTGGACGGGAGGATTGCAACGAGAACCGGGGATTCCCGGTGGGTTACCGGTGAAGAATCAAGAAAATTTGTTCACCGCCTAAGGCATGCCGTGGACGCTATTATGGTCGGCATTAATACGGTGGAAAAAGATGACCCTTGTCTTACAACCCGGTTGGAAAGCAGTACAGGAAGCCCAAAGGGCCTTGATCCGGTGAGGATTGTTCTTGATACCCATCTTAAAATTGTTGAAGAAGCTAAGCTGTTACGGCTAGATTCTGATTCTGATACAATCATTATAACCGGTCAATCGGTTGCAGAGGACAAAAAAGCCAGAATTGAACAACTGGGTGCAAAGATTATTGAGTCACCTGTCAACGACGGTATGATCGATCTTGATATACTCATGGACCGCTTAGGGGCGTTGGGTATAACCAGTCTTCTGATAGAAGGAGGCAGCCGAGTTATTGCATCAGCCCTGTCAGCCGGAATTGTCGAAAAAATTTTCTTTTTTTTCGCACCCAAAATCCTTGGTGGAGATGATGGTGTGCCTATCTGTAAAGGAAGGGGAGCGGATTTGATGATGAATTGTATACCGGTAACAGACGTTTTTGTCAGACAATTCGGCAACGATGTTATGATACAAGGATATATTCTAAGTGATTTAACCTCTAATCTGCATTAACTTTTTTTAAAAGAAATAATTTTGGATATTTACAATATGGTAATGAGACATTATATTTAGCGTTTACATACCGAATCACCTATATTTTAATTTATGTTTACCGGAATCATAGAAGGTCTGGGAACCATCATTGAGATACGGTCCGAGGGCCAAGGGAAACGATTTTCTTTGAACGCGGATTTTGCTCTTGAGAAGACCAAGATCGGAGACAGTATTTCCGTCAGCGGCGTTTGTTTGACAGTGGTTATGATCCATGGCAAACGCTTTCAAGTTGATGTATCACCTGAAACTCTTGCAAGGACAACTTTTGGCAGAGCGAAGATCGGAAATCGTGTGAACCTTGAGCGTGCCCTTCGACTTTCCGGACGCATAGACGGGCATCTTGTTTCAGGACATATCGACGGCATGGGAACCATAAAGAAAAAACAAAACAAAGGCAATGCCGTCATTGTTACATTCGGAGTGCCTGAATCCTTTTCAAGTTACATGATAAAAAAAGGTTCGATCGCAGTGGACGGCATCAGTCTTACGATCAACAACTGTGATCGCAGTAGTTTTGATGTCAGCGTAATCCCACATACTGCAAAATTGACAACTATGGCGATTAGCAGGGTAGGGGATCTGGTTAATATCGAAACGGATATGATCGGAAAGTATGTTGAACGCTTTGTCACAAAAATACAAGGCCATGATAAAAAAGATCAAACCGGGCGGTCTATCGATATGCAATTTCTGGCCAAAACCGGTTTTATTTAAACACTACCTAAATTTTATTAAGGAGAAAATCATTAATAATGCCACTGATAGCCATTGAAGATGCCATTAAAGAAATAAGGGCCGGACGTATGGTCATTCTCGTTGATGATGAAGACCGAGAAAATGAGGGGGACCTTACAATGGCTGCCGAAGCGATTACACCTGAAGCCATTAATTTCATGGCAAAATACGGTCGAGGGCTTATCTGCCTCTCCATGACCGCAGAGAAGATCGACTCCCTTGACCTCCCACTGATGGTGGACAATAATACATCGCGGTTTCAGACAGGTTTCACCGTATCCATCGAAGCTCGATGCGGCGTAACCACCGGTATTTCTGCTGCGGACCGTGCCACCACAATTCTTACGGCTGTGGCAGATAATGCCAAACCGAGTGATCTTGTGCGACCCGGACATGTATTCCCCTTAAGGGGAAAAGAAGGTGGAGTGATGGTGCGTGCAGGCCAGACCGAGGGATCTATAGATTTGGCACGTCTTGCCGGCCTAAAGCCTGCTGGTGTAATTTGTGAAATCATGGATGAAGACGGTACCATGGCCAGAATGCCGGCGCTGGAAAAATTTAGCAAAGAACATAATATAAAAATATGTACCATCGCTGATCTCATTGAATACCGGATGCGAACGGAATCATTTGTGAGAAGAGCAGCGGAAACGGTTGTTCCCACTATAATTGCCGGAGAATTCAAAGCCATTGTTTATGAAAATGATGTGGATGAGTTACTTCACATCGCCATGGTGAAAGGTGAAATCGATTCCAATAAGCCTGTACTTGTTCGGGTTCATTCGGAATGTTTGACAGGAGATATTTTCGGTTCACTCCGCTGCGACTGCGGTGAACAACTACATAAGGCCATGAAAATGATTGAAAAGGAAGGATCCGGAGTATTGCTTTATATCCGTCAGGAGGGGAGAGGGATCGGTCTTGTGAATAAATTAAAAGCATACGCACTCCAGGATAACGGCCTTGATACAGTTGAAGCTAACGTAGAGCTCGGATTCAAGCCTGATTTGAGAAATTACGGCATCGGCGCACAGATTCTTGTCGATTTGGGAGTTAAAAAGATGAGACTCCTTACAAATAATCCCAAGAAAGTTGTTGGCCTTGACGGGTATGGACTCAGTATAGTGGAGCAGGTAAAGATTGAAATAGAGCCCAATGAATATAACCGGTGTTATCTGGAGTGCAAGAGGGCTAAGATGGGACATCTGTTAAACATTGATACAATACCCTAACCCGTATAAGCCGGAAAAGTGACTGCAATGATACGATTTTATTTATTTAAACCGGGAGGAATATAAATGCCGAAAATTTTAGAAGCCAACCTGCTGGCAGAGGGCAAAAAATTTGCACTTGTGGTAAGCCGTTTTAATGATTTTATCACCGACAGGCTTAAAGAGGGTGCCGTTGACGGACTGTTAAGATCCGGTGCCCGAGATGAAGATATAGAAATCATTAAGGTTCCCGGTGCATTTGAAATACCGTTGATGGCGAAAAAAATGGCGGCAACGGGTCGATATAGCGCTGTTGTTTGTCTGGGTGCGGTCATTCGAGGGGCAACACCACATTTTGATTATGTCAGCGCAGAGGTGTCCAAAGGAATCGCAATGGTGAGTCTCGATTCTGGAATACCGATTATTTTTGGCATTGTGACAACCGACACCATCGAACAGGCCATCGAGCGTGCCGGAACAAAAGCCGGCAATAAAGGGTGGAATGCTGCAATAACCGCTATTGAGATGGCAAATTTGATTGAGGTTGTCGACCGGGCATAACCATGGGAAACCGACACAAGTCACGAGAACTTGCCATGCAGGCGCTCTTTTATATGGATATGAGTCAGAATGACTCAAATGAGATGCTGGAAAGGTTCTGTGATAATTTTTCTCCCCCAAAGAAAATGCTTCCCTTTTTTCTTAAGCTTGTAAAGGGTGTTATTCAAGGCAAAGGTGAAATCGATTCGATCCTTGAACGGTTTTCCGACAACTGGAAGCTCAGCCGCATGTCCTGTGTTGACAGAAATACAATGAGAATTGCCGTATACGAACTGCTTTACTGCCATGATATACCATATAAAGTATCCATCAATGAGGCGATTGACATGGGAAAGAAGTTCGGCACTAAGGAATCAGGCGCCTTTATCAATGGAATTCTCGACAGTATCCGCATAGCACTTGAAAAAGAACAGATTCATGTAAAGGATACGGTTCAATAAAACCAAACCCCGAGGAGGTTGTGTTGATTATTAAAGAACTTGTTGTTGGACCGCTTATGGCAAATTGTTTTATTTTCGGATGTGAAGAAACAAAGGAAGCTGTTGTCATCGATCCCGGAGGAGATGCCGACAGAATTCTGTTTTCTCTTGCAGATCCAGGGTTAAAAGTAAAATATATCATCAATACACACGGTCATTTTGATCATGTCAGTGCGAATGGAAAAATAAAAGATGCAACCGGTGCAGACATCCTGATCCATCCCCTTGATGCCCCCATGCTGGGCATGCTTTCATCCAATGCCGCTGTTTTTGGAATTTCAGTAGAAAATTCGCCGCCATGTGATCAAACCATTGAAGAAGGCGACACCGTTTCTTTTGGAAAAATTACGTTAAATGTTATTCATACTCCGGGGCATACGCCAGGGGGAATTTCACTGTATACAGATAAAATCGTTTTTGTGGGGGATACGCTTTTTGCCGGCTCCATCGGGCGTACCGATTTTCCCGGCGGAGATTTTAACACCCTTATATCAAGCATTAAGACCAAACTTTTCAAAATGGACGATGATATGAGGGTCCTTTCAGGGCATGGTCCGGAAACAAGCATCGGCAGTGAAAAGCGATTTAATCCGTTTGTGGGCCAATTTTAATAATATGGGCTAGGTTGGATTGAAAATTGATGATTTGAGAAAGAAAGCTTTTGTTCCTTTGCTCGGATATGCAAAACGGTCTTGTGAACCATCCTTGCTTTTTGTTATCCGCTTAGCGCTCAGCGAGTTATGTGCTATCCACTTGGCGCCCGGCGCTTAATGCCAGCAGCATTTCTTCTCTTTCGGCTCGTACCTGGTCCTTAATCCTTTTGACGTGGCCTCGGCCCAACCCCTTCACTTCACAGCCGAGTTCGAAATAACGCTTGATTTGAGTATCATCCAATATGCCAAAACAGTCGATGACTGCTAGCGGCGCGCCCACGGTATCAACGACTTTATTGGGGTCTAGATCTAAATAATGCTTGTGTCTGACAGCAAAAATAACTGCATCGGAACCATATAACGCCTTCTTTAGGTCTTGCTCAACGCGCAGGTCCGCAAGTTTGTCCTGGTTGCGAAAGAACCTTTTCAGACTCCGCATGGGGGAAGGATACTCATCCTGCTTTTCAAATTCCCACCAGTGCTGAACATAGGGATCATGCACCCTGAGCTCAGCTCCCATTTCGGTAAGTCTACGAACGATCAATTCAGACCCGCTGTAGCGAGTGTCTCCAACGTCCTCGCGGTAAGAGGCTCCAAGGAGCAGGATCTCGGCGGCCGCCAGCGGCCGACTCATATTTCGGAGTGCATCACGGGTAAGCTGGGCAACGTGCAATGCCCGGGTATCGTTGATATTGATGGCCAGGGGGGTAACCTTGAAAATGTCGTCTTCAAACCCATGGATGTGTCGGTATGCCCATATACCCAGCCCTCCGTCTTTGGGCAGACAATAACCGCCTATTCCGGGTCCTGGAAAAATGATGTTGCTGTGAGTAGGTCGGACCCTGATGGCTTCGAGCACTTTGATAAGATCAACGCCGTTTCGCTCAGCGAACAGGCTCCACTCGTCGAGGAACGCCAGAATAGTTGCCCGGAAGCTATTCTCCACAATTTTTGCCGTTTCTGACTCAATGGGCCGACTTAATACAGTAAGAGGATACTCATCCGTATTGATCACTTCCTCGAGAAACTTCACCACTCGGTTGGTGGACTCTTGGTTGATCCCGCTGCAAACCCTCCAGAAATCTCGGATGCTGGCAACATAATGCCTGCCGGGCATCACTCTTTCAAAACTATGGGCCAGCAGGGGATCACTTTCAATACCGCGTTTGCGAAACACTTTCCTCATAATTGGATAAGCCACCTGCTCGGTTGTGCCCGGCGCAACGGTTGTCTCGATCAGCACAAGGGCATCAGGAGTGATGTGCTCGGCGATGATTTCCAACGATATCTCCAATGCGGCCATGTCTGCCTGTCCGTTCTTCACATCACCCAAAGACTCCTTTAGGTAGTCACACTGAACGTCTACAACCACCACATCTGCAAGCTTCAAAGCGTCATAAGTGAACGTGGCCGTAAGAGTCTTTTTCTCATTAACGCAGCGATGAATCATCGGCAATACCTCTGGGTCCTCGGCTTGTACAGGAGGTAATCCTCGATTCAGCATGGGAATTTTCCAATAGCTTCGAGTGCTCGGCCGCTGCATTCCAATAACAAACTTGATAGGATTGCCATTTTCATCTACCGTATCAGCCACCACTGCAGCCATTACAGCACCGACAAATCCTACTCCCATGACCACCACGATCTCACGACCCTTATCTCGCTGGGTATGTACAATATTCTTTAACCGTTCGAATTCTCTCGCGTAGTCATCCGGCTCAGGTAACTGGAATTTTTCACCATCAGGACTTATGGAATAGTGTTTCACCAAATGAACCTCCCTATAGTATCTATTTAGGAATTAATTAAATTGATATCTGTTTGCGGATCACGTGCTTTATGTTTCACCTTTAATTTATCAGACCCGAATCCTGCGAGCTTCATATCGGCAGGACATACAAGGCATCAATCGTACAGCCGTATTTTTATAGAAAAAAGTTACTACAGATTTTAGGTTAAAATTTATAATAGATTTCGTTTGTAAAATGCAAATATTTTGGCAATCATAAACTGTGAGGCTAATTCATTCTTACCGTCGGACAATCTATTTAGTTGAAAAGGATTGTTCATTAAGGAGGTCTTTGCTTGAATTTTCTGGTAAACAAGGGGAGATCTAAAGCCTTTAACATACTATTTTCTTCTATCTTTGCCGCTTCTTCTATCAACACCGCTGCGCTTCTCAGGGCCACTATAATTAGGGTTATCGTTCCGCCTGCGGTCATATTTTATAATAATAATACCGTCTCTCATTTCTCTGCGCCTGTCTGTGATTTTTGCTCTGGCGCTGGAGGCATTTTCAGCCATATCGCCTTTCCTTCGACGCCTGTTGATAAGCAGAGATTCATTTTGATATACATAAGTATGCCTATCCGCCTTTTTCATGATTTGCTGTTGATATGAAGAAAGAGACAGATCATCTTTACGAGATTCAGAGGTCAGTTTTGTTGCTAATTTTCTGAAATTTTTTGTGATGGCTTTTCGCGGTGCAAATTGAGCAAGTGACTTTCCCTCATTTATGGCGGTTGATGTTGTCTGGTAATCATTGGGTATGGTCCAGAATATTTCTTTTTCAAATGAAGCTCCTGCATCTTCTATAGAAGGATTTGACTTTTTTAAATAACGATTGATAACGATCTTTATTTTTTCATCAAGAGGAAAACCTAAATCACGAATTGCTCTTAAAAGCTTATTCGTGGTTAATAGACAAGGATGGTTTAAAATTGAAACAAGCAGAATAATGTCTGACAATTCCAAGGTTTTAAAAGAGATATCCTCCAGGGGTTGGCCGACGTCAAGGATCACAAAATCAAACACTCTTCGCATAAGCATCAGTAAATGCGCAATAATCTCCGGAGTCACCTCGTTTTGGTCTGTCAAGCGATCTGAAGATGGAAGGACACAGACTCCCGAAGCATTAACGGACAGGATATTTTTTAAAAAAGTGTCATCCAGACGGGAAATAGTCTTGGTGATATCACTCCAATTATATTCTGGCTTACTATCAAGGAAAAGGGGTAAATCACCAAACAGCAGGTTCATATCAATCAATGCAACCGACTGAACCTCTTTTTTTTCCGCCAGGCTAACCGCCAAGTTTACGGCAATTGTTGTTGTTCCAACCGCACCCTTACCACCGATGACAGTTATAACCTTTCCTTCTTTGAAGGACTCCTTATTGACTTCTTCCGATATCTTATCTTTTGCCATTATCAATTCCTTTATCAGTATTATAAAATTGTCGCTTTTTTTAGTCAATTACAATTTAATAATACTGAGTAGTTTTTGATATACGCTATTGGCACTTATAGCACAAATCAATAGATGACTTCCCAACATTTATATAAAAACTTCTCTAAATGCCGTTATTAAATGTAGTGAACATTATTTTTTTGCATATTTTTCAGATTACCGAGAATTCAGATGTACGTGCACCAGAGCACCTATTTATTAAGTGCCACCTCAAACTCCCTTTTTAAGTATAACCTTTGAAGATTTTTGGCCATCTCACGGTTTTTATTATTGGTGTTGAAGTTGGGTGGCACTTATTTTCGGTAATACTGATTTTAAAGAGTCTTTTAAGTTTTATTAGTGAATATAGCATAAATCATGCCAAGACGCTTAATTTAAATGTATTTATAATTATTTAAGCCGTTTATATTTCCTAATTCTATTAATATCATCAAATATTATGAACAATATCTGCATAAAATTGTGAAATAAATTTCACAATTTTAAAATTTTTCATACGTTTGCACTGAAACCGGGCATGGAATTATCGCATAGGATAACATCCCATGTTTGTTTTTTCGCAAGCTTTAAGCATGGCTTCAGCCGTGTCTACCTGATCGTAAGTCGGCCTATCTCCTTCTTTTAAATTAAAAAATAGAGAAAACGTCAGATATCCTGTAGTTAATTTAGATGCGTAAGTAATTATACTCCAAGGTAATGACAATATTTGTACTAATTTTTGACAGTTTTTACAATATGTTGAGGATCCATTAGATAAAAAATTATGAATCATAG
>JASFHC010000032.1:0-13789 GCA_050123435.1 Desulfobacterales bacterium | reverse complement strand
ACCTTGCCCAGAGAGGTGCGTTTTTCACGAATATCCTTTTCACGAATATCCAGAAGATAGGCCAGGTATTTATCCGCAAAACCGTCTTTTTTGGCTTGAATGAGCAAATCGTCGGGAGGGATTCGACCCTTGTGTGTGAGAATCTGTTCTTCAAGCGCCACCAGTTCCTTCATCTGTTCGATGAACCAGGGCTTTATATGGGTTATATGGTAAAGTGTTTCAATATCGACGCCTTTACGCAATGCTTCGTACATAATAAACTGTCGTTCGCTAGTGGGAGTGCCCAGCATATTCAACAACTCGTCTTTGGTTTTTTTATTAAAATTTTTGGCAAAACCCAGCCCGTAACGGTCAATCTCGAGGGAGCGAATCGATTTCTGAAAAGCTTCCTTGTAATTTTTGCCGATACTCATCACCTCACCAACCGCACGCATCTGGGTGCCAAGCTTATCTTCCACCCCTTCGAATTTTTCAAAGGCCCATCGGGCGAATTTAACCACGACGTAATCGCCGGATGGGGTGTATTTCTCTAAGGTTCCATCCCGCCAGTAAGGAATTTCATCCATGGTCAATCCTCCGGCCAGAAGCGAAGACACAAAAGCAATGGGAAAGCCGGTTGCCTTGGAGGCCAGAGCTGACGATCGGGAAGTTCGCGGATTAATCTCAATGACCACCACCCTGCCGGTCTTGGGATCATGGGCAAACTGAATGTTGGTTCCGCCGATAACCTCAATGGCTTCCACAATGTCGTAAGAATATTTCTGAAGCCGTTTTTGAAGATCCGGATCAATCGTTAGCATGGGCGCAGTGCAATAGGAATCACCGGTGTGGATGCCCATGGCATCAACATTTTCAATAAAACAGACGGTGATCATCTGATTTTTAGCGTCGCGGACAACTTCCAGCTCAAGTTCTTCCCAGCCCAGCACCGATTCTTCGACCAGAACCTGGTTGACGAGACTTGCAGAGAGCCCCCTTGAGGTTATTGTGCGAAGCTCTTCGACATTATACACCAAACCTCCACCCGTACCGCCCATGGTGTATGCCGGACGAAGGACAACGGGATACCCCAATTCTTCCGCCACGTTTTCTGCATCCTCCACACGGTTAACCGCCTGGCTTTTCGGCATTTCAATTCCCAGCCGATCCATGGTCTCCTTGAATGCTGTCCGGTTTTCTCCTCGCTCGATGGCATCGACATTTACACCGATGACCTGAACACCGTATTTTTCAAGCACACCGGTTTTCGCAAGCTCGGATGACAGGTTCAAACCGGATTGTCCGCCCAGATTCGGAAGCAATGCATCCGGCCGTTCGGCCGCGATAATATCGGTCATGGTTTGAAGGTTGAGCGGTTCAATATAGGTTACATCGGCCATGCCCGGATCGGTCATGATGGTTGCCGGATTAGAATTTACCAGTACGATTTCGTAGCCAAGACTTCGCAGGGCTTTGCATGCCTGAGTGCCTGAATAATCGAATTCACATGCCTGACCGATGATAATGGGACCGGATCCGATAATTAAAACTTTATGAATATCTTCTCGTTTGGGCATAGAGTTTCCTTCCTCACTTTTTTCTTTCCAAATTAAAAATGATGAACTCGTAAAAAGTCCGATTTAGACGGTTTTGTAAAAAGTTTAAATTCAAGGTGTGCAAATTTTGTAATCATGAGGCGTACTTATCGTACGTTGAATGATTGCGAAATGCAGCACAACGCAGAAGTTGGACTTTTTACAAAACCGTCAAAAATAACTGCTTCCGTCCCAGCAGTGAGTACATAATTTTTCTTTTGGCAGACCAATGGCTTTTACAAGATTTTCCAATTTTTGATATTTTAACGACGTCAATTTCAACCGTTGCCGGATTCTTTCAACCATTGCCTTATTTTTTTCTGAATTTGACTTTGCATATTCATCCAAAACCGTCTCTTTTCCATTTTCGAGTTCCGATATGGCTTTTCGTCCCGCAAGATCCAGTGTTGATCGAGACGTTGAAAAATTGAGAAACTCGCAAGGATAGATCAAAGTGGGGCATGCGGGGCGCATATGAACTTCTGATGCACCATGGTCAAATAATATTTGTGCATGATCTTGTAATTGAGTGCCCCTGACGATTGAATCTTCACAGAAGAGGATCTTTTTCCCTTCAATCATTTCTCTAATGGGAATCAGTTTCATTTTGGCGACAAGATCTCTGATGCTCTGATCCTGAGGCATAAAGCTTCTCGGCCAGGTGGGGGTATATTTAACAAACGGTCTGATATACGGAATATTTTTTTCATTGGCGTAACCGATGGCATGGCCGGTACCTGAATCCGGAATTCCAGCAATAAAATCGATTTTATAATCATCCTCTTTTCCCAGAGCCGAACCGCATCTGTATCGAACAAATTCCACATTAATCCCTTCATAATTTGAGGCCGGATACCCGTAGTATACCCAAAGGAAGGCGCAAATCTGCATTTTTTCCCCGGGTTGCTTTCTCTGTTCACATCCATCCGCCGTCATAAAAACAATTTCACCCGGGCCAAGATATTTATAAATCTCAAAACCCAGGTTGGGGAATGCACAGGTTTCCGAAGACGCGGCGTAGGCCCCCTCTTTTTTGCCGATAGTGATAGGCGTTCTTCCTAATTTGTCCCGGGCGGCATAAATTCCTTTTTCCGTGAGCAGAAGCATGGAACAAGAACCTTTAATGGCTTCCTGAGCATTTTGGATACCGTCTTCAAAAGTATCTTCCTCACAGATTAATGTTGCCACAATTTCTGTTGGGCTTGAATCTCCGCCACTTGTTTCGGAAAAATGAATTTTCTTTTGAAAAGCTTTGTTTGCAAGTTCCTGAATATTATTTATTTTCCCAACGGTAACGATAGCAAAACTTCCCAGGTGAGATCCGAAGATCAACGGCTGAGCATCGTAATTGCTGATAACTCCGATACCTTTATGACCCGAAAATTCGGGAAGATCTGGTTCGAATTTGGATCTGAAATAGTTATTCTCAATATTATGAATGGAACGTGAGAATCCCATAGCGTTTTTTGTCGCAAGACCTCCTCGTTTCGTGCCGAGATGAGAATGATAGTCTGTTCCAAAAAACAGATCGTTTACACAGTCTTCTTTAGAAACAACACCAAAAAATCCGCCCATAAAATAATCCCTTCCTGTAGAAATGAGTTTAAAAAAATATCATCATAGACGCTATAGTTGTTCTATAAAAAATATTCAACAGTTAAGTCATACTAATTCAATATAAGACTATATTTAACCGGTATATTTTATTCCCTTAAGTGCCTTGCATATGAAAGGTTCAGACTCGTGTAAAATTCAGGCACCAAAGAATCGAAAAACAGTCCCTTATTGCAGACCTTGTAGTTTACGTCTCGGAAATTCTACAACGTTTCGAAAATACATGTTTATTAATGGCAACCTATTTATGCGATCACAATGTAAGAATAGAATGTTGGAATATTGGGAGTAAGAGCGGGGTTGCGGGATGGCAATGCACTCGTTGTTTAAGTTCAATAGGGCAATCGGCCAAGTTGTTGACCGCTTTTATGGTCTGCAGGCATTGAGACTGACGACGGAATTGAGCAAGAGGAGACCTTTTGCAAAGGTCTCAAACTTAAGTTACTGAGAAATCAAATAAGATTTAATCTTTTTCGTTAATTCGTCTGTTTTAGTGCACAAATACTAACCCATGAAGAATTCCCCGGTAATTTACAGTCCCAGAACAACCAACCATCAACGGAGTTACGGGTTATCGATACAGCTGCTGCCGTAGGCGATAAAAATTTCTTTCCGTTGATCATCAAAGCACCGTTAATCACTTGGGCATAGTAAAAATACCCTTTGTATTTACAACGGAATTCTGTTCCACTGGGGAATGCAACCCCGTCGACGATCCAGGACACTTCGCCGAGGGCACTTTTGGGACTTTTTGGGTGAATACGATCCAATTTAAAGGATTGTTGCAAAGGGATTTCAACACGCGGGTCGGAATCGGTTTTAATGCTTTCCATAGGCCCCCCTTAAAGTTTACGAATGAAAATACTGCTGCCATTTATGGATAAAGGGATGTAAGGATTTAAAACACGTGGATATATTATTAGCATAAATTAATCCACACTTCAACAATTAAGTGAAACTTAAATTTTCATAACAATTAATGCAGGTTTTTCGGTGGTGGCAGAAGCACTTGTGTTTAATATAAACTCTTTTGTTCGGGGATCAGCCGATAAGAAAGACCGGATGATTTTTCTTTACAAAGAATGGATGGGTGTGAGATTTCCGGATTTGACGGAAGACGGTATTCATTAAAAAATATGTCAAGAAACAGGAAAATAAAAATCCGGGCCCAAAGGACCCGGATTTTATTTATCCCCGGAAGGGGTTAATATTGCCTTTTTCGACTCCATTAACTCTATAAAAAATTGCTCGATTTAGGTTAAAGTAAACCTTGATCCAGCATGGCAGTTACCACCTTTGTAAATCCGGCGATATTGGCACCTGCCATATAATTTCCGGATACACCGTATTCGGCAGAGGCATCCAGACAGGTCTGGTGGATGTTTTTCATAATTATTTTGAGGCGGCGGTCCACTTCATCCGCGGGCCAGTTCAACCGCATGCTGTTCTGGGCCATTTCCAGGCCGGACACCGCGACGCCACCGGCATTGGATGCCTTGCCGGGAGCATACAGAATTTTGTTGTCCAAAAAAATGTTGATGGCTTCCGGGGTGCTCGGCATGTTGGCTCCCTCGCAAACCAGGTGAACACCGTTTTTCATCAGGTTGGCCGAATCTGTTGCATTGATTTCATTCTCAGTGGCACTGGGAAAGGCGCAGTCTGATTTATGATTCCACAATGGATTATAATCTAAAGAAGTATCCGCTTCTGTGTAAACCGCTTCGGAATACTTATCAATGTACTCACTGATTCTGCCGCGTTTGATATTTTTCAACCGTTTTACAAAGTCGAGTTTTTTACTGTCGATGCCCGCTTCATCATAAATATAGCCTGAAGAATCAGAAAGGGTGACTACCTTGCCGCCAAACTCAACAATTTTCTCCACGGTGTACTGGGCCACGTTACCGGAACCCGATACCAGGCAGGTTTTGCCTTCAAACGTTTGGTTTTGGGTCGCCAACATTTCAGCGGCAAAATAGACACTGCCGTAGCCGGTCGCTTCCGGACGAATAAGACTTCCGCCCCAGCCCAGACTTTTACCGGTCAAAACACCGGTGAATTCGTTGCTCAATTTCTTATACATTCCAAAAAGATATCCGATTTCTCTGGCGCCCACGCCGATGTCTCCTGCCGGGACATCCGTATCCGGACCGATATGGCGAAAAAGCTCGGTCATGAAACTCTGGCAGAACCGCATCACCTCGTTATCAGATTTTCCCTTGGGATCAAAATCCGATCCACCTTTGCCGCCCCCCATGGAGAGGGTGGTCAGCGCATTTTTGAAGACCTGCTCAAAAGCCAAAAACTTGAGGATACTCAGGTTGACCGATGGATGAAAACGCAAACCGCCCTTGTAAGGGCCAATGGCGCTGTTCATTTGGACCCTGAATGCACGGTTGACATGTACTTGTCCCTGATCATCCATCCAGGGGACTCGAAACATAATCACGCGTTCAGGCTCCGTAATTCTTTCCAATACAGCATCTTGACGGTATTGTGGATTTCGGTCCAAAACAGGTTGAACTGACTCAATTACCTCTTCAACAGCCTGATGAAATTCCCTTTCTCCCGGATCTCTGTTCTTTATCAAATTCAAAATGTCCGTCATATACAACCTCCTGTCAATTTATTAATTATAAATCATCACACATTGAGATTTTTTCCCGTCAATTTTAAGGGTAAACGGGTTGTTCAGTCTAACATGCCGTAAATAAGTGGTTTCTTGAATGGCGGGCTGTGAACCTACCCATTTCCAATCAAAATAATCGTCCGACCCTTCGGTAACCGTAATGTAGTGAATACCCAGAGACGTTATATTTTGAAAAAAGTGTGATCCCTGGGAAGGATCAGCCTTTAATTCTTCATTTCTAAGTTCAATAATGGCGCCTACACCTGAAATATTGCGCCATTGCACCGGTATACCCAGCCATCTGTCGGCGGATCCCCACCGTCCGGGACCAACCAGAAGATAAGGGCGTTTTTCTTTAAGCAAACGCGCATTTAATTTATCAATTTCTTCTGCTATTTTTATCGTAGCTTTGAGCTGAAAATCATCCGGCTTAACATACACAATATCTGCCATTTCTTCATTTTTTCCATTTCCAAGGGCCTGTTTGGAAAGGCAAAAGGCGTTTTCAATTTCTTGCCGGGTGATTTGAACCTCAAACCGTTCTCCACCCGCAACCATGGGTCTCATTTGAAGAAAAAAGAAATCGCTTTTCTTTTTTTTATCGGAACTTAAATTTACCGAAAATTCAATTTCTACCGGACATCCCATGCCTTTTCGCCCCAATTCGAGCAGATCTGTCAATAAATGAGGTAACGGAAATATATTGTACTTGAGTACCTGATTAAAAGTTATAATCTTGGGCCCGGGCATATAGCCTGTATCGCGAATACGATGTTCTTCTGGCACATACGTACTGGCAAGTGTCTTTACAGGATACTCCGCTTCAGCATCGTCAACCTCCCTTTTCCCCAGGTTTGAATATTTTAGAAAGTTAAGTTCATCGGGATAATTTTTAATCTTCAAGGCATAAAAAAAGCGCTGGGCGTTCGCCAAGATATCATCAACCATGGAAAATTGGGGCATAATACTTGGATATTTTGGAGAAAAGCGAACCGTTCGGCCACCTTCCACAACCGTCCTGCCCAATCCCAGAGCAATATGGGCAATTCCCTCTTCGGGTTTCATTTTGGAAACCGGATAAAAATTATGAGACTGGGCTACTCCGGAAATGGCCGGATAAAAATAATCGCCATATTCTTCACCGGTAAGTTGCTGGATGATAACCGCCATAGCCTCTTCCTGAGGCTGAGTTGATGTACTGCGGGAAAATGCCTTAGCATCTTCATAATACGTAGACGCATACACCAGTTTTATAGCGGTAATGAGATGGTCCAGTCGCTTGGAAAGTTGGGAATGGTTATTCGGAATCATATAGGTTTCATAAATTCCGGCATAGGGCTGGAACTGCGCATCTTCAAGCAAACTCGAAGAACGCACCGACAGAGGATATTTCACCTGGGCCAAGTAGGCTTCCAATTCTTTGACCAGCCATTCGGGCATGTCTGCCTGTAGAAATACCTTTGTAACTTCTTCATTTTTATAATATTCAGTGGCAAAATGCTTTAGGTCGTTCTGTGTGATAAAAGATTCAAAACCGTCCGTACTTACAACCAGAGTTTTTGGAATTTCGATGTTAATTTCCGGATAATTTTCATAAATTTTCGGATTCTGCTGTAACAGGGCGGACATAAAGGCTAAACTCCTGGCCTTACCCCCCAGCGAACCCTGGCCGATTTTAACAAAGTCCATAACATCCGCATCAAAATTATGGCTTTTGAATTGAGCGACCACACCTTTTTGACGCCACTTCCGCAATGCATGGACATTGGCGATGATATAATTCCTTATGTCATGGGCGCTTTCAAAATCAGAGGCTTTAACCTGTCTAAATTTGGAAGCAAGAGGGATCTCCGAACGAGACATAATCCAGTTTGAAAAGTGATTGCGCTCGGCATGATAATAAATCGATTCATCCGGTATCTGTGCAACCTTTGCCTCAAGCATGCGAAGATCGCACGCCCGGTCGATTTCCGTGCCGTCCGGCATGCGGAAAACAAAATCTCCGAAACCTAAATGGTTCAGAAAGAAATCGTGTAACTCTGCAAGAAGGTTTGGAGAATTCTTGTCCAGAAAAACAGCAGGAATTAAATCAGCTTTTGCCTTATTGGACGATTTTGAACTCATCAAGAGAAGGGGAAGATCAGGGATTTCTTCTTTCATTTGTGACAGTAACAAAAACCCTGCATCATCGATCAGCCTTCCATTTTTAGGGATGCGGGTATCGGATATAATGCCGAACAGAAATGACCGGAACTTATTACATAGTTCCATGGCCTCTTCATAGTTTTCCGCTAAAAGGATTTTTGGCCTGGCCCGCATGGTGAGCAGCCGGTGTTCTTCGTTGAGACCGGCGCCAAGGACGGCCTGGGTTTGTTTAACAATCTCTTTGTAAATCATGGGTAGAAAAGAAGAGTAATAAACCGGTGAATCCTCAACCAGAATCAGGACCCGGACCATTGCCTTCCGAGTGTCGTTTTCAACATTCATGCGATCTTCCACGTTTTTAACCAACGCGAGCAACAGATCGGAATTGCCGGACCAGATAAAACTTTTGTCAATCCCGTTACAATTTTTGCTTTTCGGAAACGGATAAATGCCGATGGGGCTGTGAGATAAGAGAATAACAGGGAGGCTCGGGTTGAGTTTCTTAACCTCCAGGCCCAATGAAAATGCATCCATGTCATCGACATGGGGCATGGTTAGAACCATATCGAATTTTTTTTTATTCAAGTGAGACAGCGCTTCTCTTGCCGAAGACGCCCGCGTCACCCTGGGCGGAAGACTAAGATTTAACCCGCTGTATTCATTTATGATTCTTGATGCCGGACTGCCATCCTCTTCCATGATGAACACATCATAGGGGCTGCAAACAAATAAGATTTCACGCACCTTGATTGACATCAATTCGTGGAAAACCTTTAAGTGTGAATAAAATTCACCGGGTATTTGACCGTATTCTTTAATCATCCTATTTCCCGATTTGATGATTGTTGATGAGTCTGTTGATTAATGGTCTTTTCGCACAATCTTTGCGTTATGCTCAAAAAATAATCCTCGGAATATCATATATATGCCTGTGGTTATTTTTTTCGCATGCCTTGATCTTGAACGAAAATCCTCATTAATCAACAGACTCATTTATCAGGATGGCAGCGAAAGAAAGTGATCCAAGAGCCGGGGTGAAAACCACCAGAGATGTTTTTAGGCCGCCTCTGGTGGTTATTGTAACGCCATTTTTGTATTTTTTCAAGAATCGATTATCTGGAGAGCTTCCTCCCGATAGGCGTCCATTACATACGGCGTCCCTGTGACTTTGGCACACTCTTCGGTCAGTGAGAATATGTCATTTCGGCTGATGTATTTGACGGCCCAGTTTCTGGATCCGGCCATTATTTGTTGAAGTCCAACCTTGATTTTATCGGTCACGCTGAAAATGCCGATGGCACCCAAAGGAAGACGTTCGGCTTCTGAACCGTATTTTTCCTTTAACACTTCATAATTCATAAATATTTCTTCTTTGTAAGATCCAAATCTCGAGACGGTAGTCGGAAGACCACCGTCTTCTCCTCTTAACCACTTTTCTGTGTTTTTACCCACCATGCCCGGGATCATTAACGCTCGGCCCATGCATACAGCCTTACAGTAAGGTGCACCTAAAGCCAGGGCTTTGAAAACATGATCTTCGGAAGAGAAGCCACCGGCAAATGCGATGTCCGGGACCCGTTTCCCCCGTTGGGCCAGGCGTTCACACAGCTCATAGGCCATGGAGTGGAGGTATATAGAGGGAATACCCCACTCGGCCATCATTCTCCAGGGGCTCATTCCGGTTCCTCCCGGAGCACCGTCAATAGTCAAAAGATCAATATTGGCATCACTGGACCAGCGTATGGCCATGGCCAGTTCTCTCATGGGATAAGCGCCTGTTTTCAACGTGATACGTTTGGCTCCGAGCTTTCGAATCCTTTCGACTTCATTCATAAAGCTTTCCTGGTCGATGAATCCGAGACGCGAATGCCGCTCGAACTGCTTCAGGGGACCCGCCTTAAAAGCGGCCTGAAAAGCGGGTTTCTCCGGGTCCGGCGTAACAATGTAACCACGTTTTTTTAATTCCAGCGCCCGGTCCAGAGAGTTTACCTTAATTTCACCGCCGATGCACTTTGCGCCTTGCCCCCATTTCAACTCGATGGTTTCGACGCCAAACTTATCAATGACGTATTCCGCAACTCCGTTACGGGTATCCTCAACATTCATCTGTACGAGGATATCCCCGTAACCTTCTTGATAGCGACGATATTCTGTTATACGGCGGTCCATCTCCGGAGATTTTGTAACTTTGCCGTTTTTATTGAGTTCCAACTCAGGATCGATCCCGCATACATTTTCACCGCACACCAGGCTGATACCGCTGATTGCAGCTCCTATTGCAAAGTGCTCCCAGTTTCTGCGGGCAATATCCGTACTACCGAGGGCACCGGTGAAAATCGGCACCTTCATCGTCACCTTGTCGGTGATACCGAAAGATGTTTCCGTATCCACGGCCGGAAATGTTGCTTTGTCCGGATCAGGATCCATTCCTTTGGCCCCCAATGCATAGCCCATAATATTAAGGTGAGAGTAGTCAACCGGATAGTCCTTGTCGGCACCGGCGGTGACACTTCCGAAAGGCTCGGGATAAAGGAGTTCACGCCCACGAAATGTGGCCCTAAACAAGTCGCAGTTGCCCTTGCATCCATCAATGCATCGGCTGCAGATACCGGATTGGGGCGCAACGCTTCGAGATCGGTTTTTTGTTTGTAATGCTTCATTGGCATTTGGTCGATGTAAATTCAAAACTATTCTCCTTTCTAAATATGAATTCTAAATAAAAAAAGCGCCTGCCTATTTAAGGTAAAGACGCCTTTGTCTTTTAACTAAAAAAAACGCACGCCGTTGTGCGTAGTTTTAATCAAACTAATTTAATCAGCATATTATTAGCTAGGCTAATATAATTTGTCAAGCGATGTTTGTTTCATTGTATAACATTTTTCAAAAAGTTCATAGTTGTATACATAAAGAACTCCGAATACGTTATTTTCGCTTTTTAACCTGTTTGAAACATGATGTTTTTAAGATTGTCATCACTGTTTTATTCTAAATAAGCCACAAAATGTATTGCAATTATAAACAACTGTGCTATTCCGGGCGGAAGCAGGGCAAACTTATTCGCTAAGATCTTAAAAAATAAATCCTATAAAACAGGAAATGAATTATTATGTTAAGCATTGAGGACATTAAGCAAAAACTAAAGGAAACCAAACTTACAAAAATATTCTTTACCGATTTGAATGGCAGAATCATGAATCTTCCGATAAATCCCGACAACATTGAGTCGATTATTTCAAATGGAATTGGTTTTGATGGAAGCTCTGTTGCGGGATACGCAACGGTTGATAGCAGTGACAGGCTTCTTTTTCCCGATTCGGAGAGTTTCCGTATGTTGAAATTTACGGATAAAAAAGTCGGTTTTTTTATCGGACATGTTTATAACGATCGGGAATCTCGTGCACCCATCGATCCCAGGTTTGTTCTGGAAGGTGTGGTGAAAAAGGCGGAAGCAGAGTATGGATTCAAGTTTCTGGTCGGACCTGAGCATGAATTTTTTATACTTGATGAAAATGAATTCGGTGAAAAAATTCATTCTGACGACGCCGGTTACTTTCAATCCACTCCCCATGATAAGGGAGAGCCGGTACGAAACAAAATTGTTGCAATGCTTAAATCATGTGGAATACAATTTGAGAAAGCACATCATGAGGTGACGCCTTCCCAACATGAAATTAACCTGGAGTGTACAGCTCCCTTGAATGCTGCGGACCGAACAGTACTTTTTAACTATATCGCCCAGATGGTTGCGGCAGAGTTCGGTTATCACGCGACTTTCATGCCCAAACCATTTGATGACTTCAACAGAAATGCATTCCATATCCATATCTCCATGCAGGATCTTGATGGAAAAAACCTGTTTTACGATTCAGATAGCGAAGATAATTTAAGCAATAACTGCAAAAAATTTATAGCTGGTATTTTGCAATATGCCAGAGAGACGTCAATTATCATGGCCTCAACTTTCAATTCATATAAGGCATATATTCTTGATAGGGAAGCGCCTGTTGTCAGAGGCTGGGGGTTCAGAAACAGAAGTTCAATGGTCAGGGTGCCTTATACCCCCAACCCCAAAAGCACGAGAATTGAGCTGAGAAACCCTGATCCGGCGGGTAACCCGTATCTTCAGATTGCTACGTTAATTGCCATGGGACTCAACGGCATAAAAAAAGATCTCAAATGCGGCCGACCGGATATCGGGAGCACATATAAAAGGAAATATCGATACCGGGTATGGGACCGGCGATTTTTGCCCAAAAGCATGTACGAAGCGCTGGTTGAAGCCGAAAGAGGTAAATTTTTAAAAGAGGTGTTTGGAGAAGAAATTTATAACACATACATGTCCCTTAAGATAAATGATTGGGAAGATCATAGAATCCATGTTACCCCAAGGGAACTAAATAAATATCTCACCTAAGTCGAGCTATTTTTACGAAGATATATTGAGGCATAGGGGTTCGTGAAAACCGCCCTGAAAAAACATCGGGATTTTCGACAACCATACCCGTTGAGATATCAAGGATTTTCGGGGATCCTTGATGTGCAGCAGAATAGTGCAGATCTATGAAAAAATTGCTCAATTTAGATTCTATTATTAGGAGGAACACATAATGGATGAATGGGGCGAACAACTCCAAAACAGCGTCAACACCCTTGATAGGCTGAAGATGTTTGTCAAGGTCACCCCGGAGGAAGAAAAGGCCATACATACGTTAAATACCAAATGGGGGACGACCCCTTATTTTGCTTCTTTAATGGATCCGGATAATCCTGATTGCCCCATACGCAAACAGGTTATCCCTTCAATGAAAGAAACCGAAAATAAATTTGGAATTCCCAATTATTTGATCTGGAAAGAAAACCGTGATACCGAGGAGGTCAGACCCGACTGTATCGCCAGGCAGTATCATGACCGCATCGCCTTTACCGTTACCGATGTTTGTGCAAATTACTGCCGTCATTGTTTTCGTAAAGAACTTGTTGTTGATCGAGATCTTAAGCTTCGCTTTGATTTTGAAGAGGGCATAAAATGGATTCGTGAACATGAGGAAATTCGGGATGTTCTCATTACCGGCGGCGACCCTTTTATACTTTCAGATCAAAAAATTGAATATCTTATTCGAAAGCTGAGGGAGATTTCTCATATAGAGATGCTTCGTTTTGGAACTCGAACACCGATTGTCTTACCGCATAGAATCACTGAAGGTCTCAAGAAAGTGCTTACCGGTTTTCACCCGGTACCCATATGGCTTAACACCCAGTGTAATCATCCCAAAGAGATTACTGAAAAAACGGCGAAGGCGGTCTACGACCTTCTCTGCTGTGGTGTGAATGTGGGAAATCAGGCTGTTTTGTTAAAGGGAATCAATGACGATGTGGATACCTTCAGGAAGCTGCATCAGAAACTTTTAGCGGTTCGAATTCGTCCATACTATGTATTCTATTGCGAACCAGCCCCCGGGATCGATCATTTCCGGACACCGGTTGAAAAGGGAGCTGAACTGATTAGAGATGCACTGCGGGGTCACACCACGGGACTGGCCCAGCCCATGTATGTCATTGCCACCAATATCGGCAAAATTCCCTTGATGCCGGATTACTATATTATCGAAAAAAATGAAAAAGAATATAAGCTGAGAAATTATCAGGGGATCTGCACCACTTGGCCGAATATACCTGAATAAGAACCCCGCAACCACTCAACAACCCAGTTCTCAATTTTCTGAGGGTTCATAGTGATGTCAAGAGACCTTTGTAAAACGCCCCTTTTTGTTAAATTTCTGCGTCAGGCTCAAATTTTAATCCTCGAAATACTCAATGTATTCCTGTG
>JASFHC010000031.1:0-14005 GCA_050123435.1 Desulfobacterales bacterium | reverse complement strand
AGTCTGCTCTTAATTTTTCTTTGTGGTAAGGCTCGATCCCGCGAATATCAATGTCATTCTCCCGGCAAAACCACATCATCCTGAGGGCGAGGCCGCTTCCGTAAGGACTGTTTTCATACACGATTGCCATGGATTTGGGTTTGATCTTTTTCAGGAAAAAATCTTCCATCCCCTTTGCATATTCGCTGCTCGGAGCATTTAGTCTATAGACATTGCGCCATTTTCTTTGCGTGATCCGTTCATCCGCTGCGGTGCATATCAGAAAAGGCATATCTAATTTGTTTGCAACCCGGGCCGTATATATGGTGTTACTACTGTGATATCCTCCGACCAGCATAATTGCTTCGGCTTTTTTAGCTATTTCTTTGACAATCTTTTCCCCGGGTTTTCGCTTTCCTTGGTCATTGCCGTATACCAGTCTCAAAGGCCGGTCTTTGATACCGCCTTCCTTGTTGATAACCTCCAGCGCCATTTCAAATGAATTTTTCATCATGGTGGCATAGGGAAACCGCTCCGAATGGAGAACGCCGATAACAAGGGGCTCGGATGACTGCCCTTTTCCCGGGATAATGACAAATCCCACTGCCATAAAGATAGTCATTAATAAAAGTACAACCTTTTGTTTATGTTTCATGGGTCGCCTCCTGTTTTTTACGGAGAAACTAGGATAGAATCGGTTAATGGTTAACTGAAAATGGTGTTGATTGACGGGCTAAGCGTTTTCCATCACTCATCTTCAGGTTATGTGTTAATCAAGTTAAGCCCCTTGTAAATGGCTCCCAATAAATCCTTTTCATCAAACGGCTTTTGAAAAAAAGCCACAGCACCTGCCGCCATTGCATTTGTCTTAGCCATGCCATTTTCATATGCTGTTATAAACACAATGGGGATGGTATGTCCTGAGGCGACCAAATGGCTCTGTAAATCCAATCCATTCATACCAGGCATCCGTACGTCGATGACCAGCAGATCAGCCCCTTCAGTGTGGCCAACATCTAAAAATTCCCGTGCGGAACCGTATGTTTTTACTCTGAATCCAGCCGACTTTATCAACCTGCTCAATGCTTTGCAGACCGACGGATCATCGTCCACTACACAAATGGTTATTCCGCTCTTGGTCACAGCCTGCCTCCTGCTTTAACAGGGCGGTTTGAATGTTTGAATAGGGAGTGTTGAGTCTAAAAATGGATAATATCCGCTTTGATTGAATCGATTTTTCTCGATGATGTCAGGATTATATTTGAAAAGAATAGGAGAACGCAATTGGACCTTGGTCCAATGCGTATAGGACTTTAGTCTAATATAGGGTTGACTCGATGTTACATTGGTTTAACTCTTTCAGCCATCCGGACCAGATCCGCCAATGATTTTGCCTTCATTTTATCCATAACACGGGCACGATGTACTTTGACGGTCTTTTCACTCATGCCCAAATCAAAAGCGATCTGTTTGTTCAACATCCCGGATACTACAAGAATAAAAACTTCGTGCTCCCGTGGCGTTAAAGAATCGACGCGCTGCTGAAGATCTTTTATTTCGGCTTGTTCCGTTTTAAACTTCTTGTTTTTTTTAATGGCGGTGTTAATGGCGTCAATTAGTTTTTGGTCTTCAAAGGGCTTTTCGATAAAATCAACCGCCCCTGCCTTCATGGCATTAACGCTCATGGGAATGTTGCCGTGTCCGGTTATAAAGATGATCGGCATACCCAAGCCGGTGTTTGTCAATTGCTCCTGAAGCTCAATTCCGCTCATTTCCGGCATCCGAACATCAAGAACCAGACATGCCGGTCCGTCATGAGGGCCATTTTTTAGAAACGCTTGGGCTGAATCGAAGGTTTTCACTTTAAACCCGAGAGATTTGATGAGTCTCTTCAGTGCGGTGCGTATTGAAGTATCATCATCCACTACAAATACGGTTGCTTCCCCTGGAGTCATTTACTTCTCCTCATGAATCGGCAGAGTAAAATAAAATGTGGTTCCTCTGTCAGGATTATTCTCAGCCCACAACCGGCCAAAATGAGCATCGATAATGGACCGATTAATTGAGAGACCCATTCCCATGCCCTCAGATTTTGTAGTATAAAACGGCTCTATAATCTGATTGAAGTTACCTTCAATAATACCGATACCGTAATCTCTTATACCCACTTTGATATGCTGTTCGTCCTCCTTAATTGTTGAGATGATGATCTTTCGAGGGACATCGTCGACGTCCGTCATTGCTTCCGAAGCATTGAGAATGAAATTGATAATCACCTGTTGCAGGTGAATTCTGTCTCCCGACACCGGTGGCAGGCTTCTTCCAAGAATGGTTTCTATGGAGACGTTTCTTATAATCGCTTCACTGTTTACCAGCGATACGACCTCCTGAACCAAATTGTTAATATCCACTTCTACACTTTCAAATTCACCTTTTCTGAACAGCGAACGAAGCCGTTGAATGACCTGGCCGGCTCGCCGGTCATCTGAAACAATATCACTGAGTATATCGCGTACCTCATCGAGATCCAGTAAATCGCCGGCAGTAAGCCTTAAAGCCGCCTGGGCATTGCTCATGATTGCCGTAAGGGGTTGATTGAGCTCATGTGCCAAGGATGCAGCCAGTTCACCCATGGTCGCCACCCTCCCCAAATGAGCCATTTCCTCCCGCCGCTTCTGAGCCTCTTCTCTTGCCTGTCTGAGTTCGGTGATATCTTCCAAAATTCCATCATAGTATTTGACGTCACCATTTTCATTTTTTACCGCCACCGCCGTTACAGAACCAACAAATGGTGTTCCGTCTTTTCTTTTAAGCATGATTTCTTCATTGGTGACGGCCCCGTCCTTGATCATCTTTTTGCTGAATCTGTCTCGATCATCCGGGTTTTGATAAAGATCGTAAGCATAAAACGAAAGTAAATCTTCCTTATCATCAAATCCAAACATTTTGGTATATGCGGAATTGACCTCGATATAATTGCCTTTTGGTCCCGGGGTAGTCCGGAACACCCCGACACTAAGATTGTCTGTTAGCGTTCTATATTTCTCTTCACTGCCACGAAGTGCCTCTTCCGCCCGCTCGCGCTCCGAAATTTCTCTCTGCAGTTCATCTACGGATTTTTTAAGGTCAGAAGTTCTTTCCTCAACTCGTTTTTCCAGATCACCGTGGGCTTTCCTAAGCGCTTGTTCGGCTTGTTTCCTTTGATCTATTTCATGATGCGCTTTTCTGAAAAGCATAAAAACAGTCAATCCTATGAACGCGCACCATATCAGGATCAGATAGCCGCTCATCTTTATCAAAGGTCTGGATACTCGCTTGAGAATCGACTCTATATCGCTCAAGTAGATAAGATTCCACCCCGGATAATTGTCCATTGATAGCTTATGGAGGAGATATTTATTTCCCAAACTGTCAACCATATGCGTCTCATCGAGCATATTCAATCCGGTCCAATTCCACGGCCCTTCTCCGAATTGTCTATCATTTTTAATCCGGGTGGTTTCTACGGGAGAAAGTTTTGACAAGGTATGAAGTATCAATTCATTGCGGTTGGAGATGAAGACAATACCATGCGGGTCTGTAATCATCACGATTCCTTCGTAATCCTTTATGAACTCTCTTTCCATAGGATCAATCGGGGCTTTGATAACGGCAACCCCTATGGGCGGATCTTGTTCGTTTTCATAAACCGAGTGACTGTAATAAATCCCTCTCTTTCCTGATGTCACTCCGAGGGCCATGTAACCAAAATAGATCGTGGGATCTCCCTTGATGGCGTGCTGGAAATAGGGACGGAAGGCATAATTCTGCCCCACAAAACTATCAGATGCATTTCGATTGCTTGAGGCTATGGTGTTTCCGTCACGGTCAATCAAATAACAGACATCAACTTTATAGGTGTTTTTAAAATGATCGAGAATGGAATTGACTTTTAACAGGGAGTCCTCATCTTTTTTCGAAAGAGCTTTGGAGAGTTCCTTCAACCCGGCTAGCGCTCTTACCGAATTCAAATTTTCATACAGAAAGAAAGACAGATGACTTTTAATCGTTTCTGTGTGAAAGACAGCCTGTCTGTTCGCTTCCTCAAATGCAGAGTTTTTTTCAGATGAATAGTAAAGATATCCTCCTGTCCATGCCGAAACAAAGGCCATCAAAGAGAGGACAATGAGAATTATACGAAGTTTCATGCCTTGGTACCTCCCTCCCTGAAAACCTTGTCTTCATTTTTAAAATCAATTTTGTAGATTATTCCTACAACGGTTCGCTATCTATTCGAAAATTTTTAACTCGAAAAAAGAAATTTGCAATTAGAATAGAATAGCATGACAGAATCAAAACCTTCAATTATTTTTTTCTTAGAAGAGAAGCTTAAGGGATTAAAAGGCAAAACCTGTGAAATGAATTTGCCCTTTTTGAAAAAACGATATCACAGGATTTTTAAGATCTCAAAAACCTGCCGGACAACAGCTATGCATTAAAAATAGAAAAGTGGTGCACCAGTATATAATTTATTCAACAACCGTAAACAATAATACATGGCCTTATCAACTAAGCTATGGCAACTTAGCAATCATTTCCCCAAGCTCTTCATTATTAAAAGCTTTGAGCGTCTTCGTTCTGACGTACCCTTGAGCACCTAACCCTAAAAGAAAGGTCATATAAACCTCATCACTCGGAGCTTCGCCGATGGAAATATAGTCATATTCACCCATTGTGGCATAGAAACCTATTAATTTACCTCCAATCGATTCAGCAGTTTTTATTCCTTCGTCGATGCGCTGAGGTGCGTCCTTGATGTTCTTAACTCCCTGTTCTGTTAAATTGAACAGTGTAATATAGATAGGCATGTCGTTCTCACCTCCTTTCCTGAAAGATGGCCGGTGCACCACTATTTGTTTACAATACTGACAGGCCAAATTGATTTGTAATGCCAGGGCTAATTTTGAGGAGATTTTCCATAGAGAAAACTCCTGAGTGGAGATTAAATAATTGAAGCGACAGATCGTCAGATAATGAGAAACTAATAGAAAATGAGGTCAAGACAACAATAGATGCTTAACAATAGAAACTGATTTGAGGTAGAGAGGTAATTCTAGAAAATTATATTAAAGTCTTAATGGAGTCAATATCAAATGTAGTGATTTCTTGCGATGACATGAAAAATTATGTAATATTAGCAGGTTGTGATAATATTTATAATCCTTTAACCCAGGACTCGATGTGCTGCTTGATGTCATCTCTAATGGAACGGATCTCTTCCAGTTTTTTATCCCTTGTTCCAGTTACCTTTTGAGGATTAGGAAAAGATGGTGCATAATTCTAGAACAGTTAAATCTAAAAAGACTGTTTTGAATTTTAAAGGGGGGTTAAATTTTTATTTGATAACTTTTTATGAAGAAGGTGAGTGGGCGGCGCCGATCCTATGGCGTAACGAACTTCGAAATAAACTGAATCTTTATATGTGCGAAAATTTTATCAATTTAGGTCAAGCTCAGCTTAGCAGCTCACCCTTACCCTGGAATATACGTCATCACAGAGGCCCGATACGATTCCGGCAATTAAATAGTGGTAGCCGGTGGCTGCGATCATCGCGGCATTATCCCCGCAAAGATCCACACAGGGGATATGAACCCTCAGCCCCTGGAGATCGGCGTCCTGTCTGACTCTTTCCCGTAACCGGTTGTTTGCGGCCACGCCGCCAACGATTGCGATATGTTCGCACTCCTTCATCAGTGCAGCATGAACCACTTTAAACGACAAAACATCCACCACCGCTTCCTGAAATCCCGCAGCGATATCGGGAACCTTTTGCTGATACGCATTCATGTTTTTTCGAATATAGCGGTTCACCGCCGTTTTCAGGCCGCTGAAACTAAAGTCAAAGGTCGATTTGTCCAGAAACGGTCTCGGAAAAACAATAGCCTCGGGATCTCCTTGAGCCGCAAGCCGGTCGATGACGCCGCCGCCCGGATATCCCAAACCGAGCATTTTGGCAACCTTGTCAAAGGCTTCTCCGGCAGCATCATCCCGGGTTTGTCCCACCAGCTCGAATCCGGTGTGGGACGTAACATAGTATATGCTGGTATGCCCGCCCGATGCTAAAAGCGCCACAAACGGAAAAGGAGGCGGATTATCTTCCAAAAACAAGGAATTTATATGACCCTCAAGATGATTGACTCCAACCCATGGAATATCCAGTGCAAAAGCAAATGATTTGGCGAAACAAAAACCTACCAGCAATGCGCCCACCAGGCCCGGTCCCTGGGTAACCGCTATTGCGTCAAGCTGTTTTGAATCCATGCCGGAAACTGCCAGCGCGTCAGTGACCACCGGAACAATCGCTTCCATATGTTTTCTTGAAGCAAGTTCAGGCACAACACCGCCATAGGGATGATGAATGTCGATCTGGGAAGATACAACGGAAGATAAGATTTGGATGCCGTCCACAACCACCGCTGCAGCAGTTTCATCACAGGATGTTTCAATGCCGAGTACTATCATTGCCGCTTTTTTTTCGTAGTCCTCTCACGGGACCAGTTTTATTCACCGCTCAGCTTTTACAGACGGCTTTGCCTTTTTGGGCGTTTTCTATCCAGCTCATTAGGGTTAGAAAGGGATTTTTGATCTTTCGAACGCCCTGCTTTTTATCCTGATTTTTGTTTTTCATTCGGATTAAACCCACTGAACCCTGTCCTCACCTTCTTTACGTTCAACTACTTCGCCGATGACAAAAACATTTTCCTTCATGGCGATGAGACAATCAAGAATTTCCTGGGCATCTTTTTCATGAACAACAGCAATAAAGCCGATGCCATTGTTAAACGTACGCATCATTTCATATTCTGATATATTGCCGGCCTCTTCGAGATACGTGAATACGGGCGGTACATCCCAGCTGTTCTTTCGCATGACAGCGCTACACCGTTCGGGGATAACCCGGACAATGTTATCTGTAATACCACCGCCGGTAATATGAGCAAGTCCGAAAACCGGCAGATTCTTTATAATGCTGAGAACGGTTTGTGAATATATTTTTGTGGGAATCAGAAGTTCTTCGCCGATGGTTTTGCCCAGCTCGGGGATATGGGTGTCGATTTTCAGTTTTAAGATATCAAAACAAATTTTGCGTACCAGAGAATATCCATTGCTGTGAAGCCCGCTCGATGAAATTCCGATAAGCTGATCCCCAACGTGGATTCCAGACCCGTCGATGATTTTGCTGTTTTCAACAACGCCCACAGCAAATCCGGCCAGATCATATTCATTATTCTTATAAAATCCCGGCATTTCAGCAGTTTCACCACCGATAAGTGCACACCCGGCCTGTACACAGCCCTCTCCGATCCCGGCGATCACATCGACAGCGATTTTTTCTTCCAGCTTCCCCATTGAAAGATAATCTAAAAAGAAAAGCGGTTTTGCTCCCTGTACGACGATATCATTAACACACATGGCAACCAGGTCTATTCCGATGGTATCGTGTTTTGACATCATAAAGGCGATTTTGAGCTTGGTCCCCACACCGTCGGTCGAACTTACGAGAACCGGACTTTCCATGTTGGCAATGTTGAGGGAAAACAGTCCGCCGAACCCGCCAACCTCACCAATAACTCCGGTTCTGGGGGTCTGCTGCGCTATTTTTTTAATCCTATCCACAAGTTTGTCGGCTTTATCAATATCTACACCCGCATCAGCATATGTCAGTGATTTTGTCATGTAAATCCTCTGTCCGGATCAACCGAAAAAGTGCTTAAACCTCTTAAATTTACTAAAGGAATTTTGACGGTCTCGTAAAAAGTCAGATGTTGATGGCAAAGTAAAAAGCTCCAAATTCAAGGGGCGCAAATTCCGAGGAATGAGAAGTACTTATAGTACATCGCAGTGACGAGGAATGCAGCGTAACGCAGAAGTTGGACTTTTTACGAAGTCATCAATTTTATCTATTTCATAAATCTATCACCAAAGCACGAAAATTATTTTTGTATGGGAATTCGTGAGTATCCTTTGGGCATGCTTCGCGCACATTTTGAGTTTTCGATGGAAAAAATAATCCTATTCGGCTTAAAAGTCAAAACAAAATTTTTGACATCAAAAACTATGTATTGTAAATAGAAAATAATTTGGGCTATCATACCCTGATTTAAACGAACCGGTTTTCGGCTCACAGGTGCTGATCCTTGGATAGAACCAAACCGGAATACCCAATTATTTTCAATAAGGTGTATAGAATTTACAACCAAAAGAGGCTATTCTTATGAGAAATTTCGCCAGACTCGATCGTCTCCCGCCCTATGTATTTGCAACTGTTAACAAAATCAAAATGGATGCCCGGCATGCCGGAGAGGATATTATCGACCTGGGGATGGGAAATCCCGACATGGGCACGCCGCAGCACATTGTCGATAAGCTCACAGAAGCCGCCCAAAAACCACACAATCACCGTTATTCGGCATCCATGGGAATCACCAAATTGAGAATGGCCATTTCCAGCTGGTATAAACGAAGATTTGATGTGGATATCGATCCCGATAACGAAGCCATCGTCACCATCGGCGCCAAAGAAGGGATATCGCATCTTATCCTTGTCACCATCCGGCCCGGAGACGTAGTTTTCACCCCCAACCCAACCTACCCTATCCATCCGTACTCGGCAATTATTTCCGGGGGAGATGTCCGGGGAATCCCCGTGGGTCCGGGCAACGATTTTTTTGATAACCTGATGAACGCAACCCGGCAGACCTGGCCGAGGCCCAAGGTTTTAATTATCAGTTATCCCCATAATCCGACCACTGAAGTCGTTGATCTGGAGTTTTTTGAAAAAATTGTGGATTATGCAAAAGAGCACGATATTATGATCATTCACGACTTTGCTTATGCAGATCTGGCATTCGATGGGTATAAACCGCCCAGCTTTATGCAGGTTAAAGGGGCCAAGGAGATTGGTGTCGAATTCTTTTCCCTTTCCAAGAGTTACAGCATGCCCGGCTGGCGGGTGGGTTTTTGTGTAGGGAACGGCGAAGTTGTGGGCGCCCTTCGCCGGATAAAAAGCTACCTGGATTATGGTATTTTTCAGCCCATTCAGATTGCATCCATCATCGCATTAAACGGCCCCCAGGAATGTGTCACGGAGATATGCGATATCTATAAAGAACGAAGAAATGCTTTGATATCAGGCCTCAACCGGGTGGGCTGGTACACGGAAAGCCCCAAAGCAACCATGTTTGTTTGGAGCAAAATTCCTGACCAATTTATTGAAATGGGATCCGTGGAATTTTCCAAAATGCTGATCAATAAGGCCCAGGTTGCGGTTTCACCGGGTCTTGGATTTGGCGAGTACGGTGATGAATATGTGCGTTTTGCTCTTATAGAAAACAAGATGCGCATCAACCAGGCCATACGAGGAATACGAAAGATAATGTAATTCCTGTTCAGGAGCGAATTGCATGAATACAATAAATATTGGTTTGCTCGGCTGCGGCACGGTGGGCACAGGTGTTGCAAAGATCCTTATTCAAAACAGGGATCTTATCCGTTCCCGGGTCGGAGCCGATCTGAACCTGAAATATGTTGCCGATATCGACCTGAAAACGGATCGCGGCATACGATTTGATAAGGGAGTTTTTATCAGCGATGCGTATAAAGTGGTGGATGACCCTGACATTGATATCATTATCGAAATGATCGGGGGACAAAGGGTTGCCAAAGATCTCGTTTTAAGAGCCATTGATAAGGGCAAGCAGATTGTTACCGCAAACAAGGCACTTCTTGCCATCCATGGTAACGCTTTATTCAAGGCTGCAACGATAAAAGGGATTGATCTGGCCTTTGAAGCCGCCGTAGGTGGCTGTATGCCGATCATCAAATCTTTGCGGGAATCTCTGGCAGGAAATCACATAAAATCCATGGCCGGCATCCTGAACGGTACTTGTAACTATATCCTTTCCACCAGCACGGATGACGGCAGCACTTTTGACACTGTGCTTGCCAAAGCACAAAAAAACGGGTATGCCGAGGCGGACCCGAGCCTAGATATCGAAGGCATCGACACCGCCCACAAACTTGCTATTCTCACTTCCCTTGCCTACGGCATGGAGATTAATTTTGAAGATATATATATCGAAGGCATCTCCAATATAGACCCTATGGATATCCATTTCGCCGGGCAGTTCGGATACAGGATCAAGCTTCTGGCCATCAGCAAAAACATGGGCAATGCCATTGAAGCAAGGGTCCATCCCACTATGATTCCTTTTGACAATCCCCTTTCCAGTGTCGGAGGCACCCTCAATGCCGTTACCATCTCCGGTGATGCCATCGGTGATATGATGCTTTACGGATATGGAGCCGGGATGATGCCCACGGCCAGTGCCGTGGTCGGCGACACGGTGGATCTGGCGCGCAACCTGTTAACCGGGTCAAAAGGACGAGTTCCGTTACTCTCATACCAGATGAATACTATCCGTAAAATTCCCGTTATGCGGGTTGACGAAATCAGAACACATTATTATTTCAGATTTTCCGCCGTAGACCGACCCGGTGTTCTGTCAAAAATATCAGGTATTCTGGGTGATTATGAGATCAGCATACAATCGGTACACCAGAAAGGACGAAAAACCAAAGGATCGGTACCTATTGTCATGCTCACCCATCTTGCCAAAGAAGCTGATGTGCAAAAGGCATTGTCCGAAATTATGAATCTCGACGTGGTCAGTGCCAAACCTGTTCTCATAAGAATAGAGGATGAAAACCAAGAACATTAAGTATCGAATGTGAGGTGCCATGCATATTGTCTGCTCTGATCTGGAAGGAATATTTGTACCGGAAATATGGATAAATGTGGCTGAGAGAACCGGCATTAAAGAACTCAGGCTGACAACGCGCGATATATCCGATTATGATGTCTTAATGAAACGACGTCTCGCAATCCTTGATGAAAACCGGCTCAAAATAAATGACATCCAAGCGGTGATCGCCACCATGGACCCTCTTGACGGAGCATTTGAATTTCTTGACTGGCTCAGGTCACGCATCCCGGTCATCATTGTTTCCGATACGTTTGATCAGTTTGCAGGTCCTTTGATGCAAAAGCTCGGGTGGCCCACACTTTTTTGTCACACGTTATCCATAAATCCCGACGGCTCCATTGCCGGGTATACACTGAGACAGAAAGACAGTAAGCGGGAAGCAGTAATTTCGTTAAAAAGCCTGAAATACGACACCATTGCCGTAGGGGATTCTTACAATGACATTACCATGCTAAAACAAGCCGATGACGGCATTCTTTTTGATCCTCCTGAAAATGTGAAAAATGAATTTCCCGAATTTCCGGTAACATACACCTATGATGATCTAAAACATATTATTCAACAAATACTGTCAGACAATGTTAAATAGTACCCGAACGAAAACTAGAATTTTTCGTTAAGATCAAGTCTCCGGCCCTTAGGGCCTACGCCCCGGAGGGGAAGACAAAAATTTTATGATTACCCACACAACCACATGCCGGGTCATATACGGTGATACGGACAAAATGGGATTTGTTTATCATGCCAACTATTTTCGCTGGTTTGAAAGTGCTCGATCCGAGATGTTCAGGTATTTAGGGGTGCCCTATAAATCCATCGAATCCAGGGGATTTTTTCTACCGCTATCCGAAGTTCATTGCAAATTCAACTTTCCTTCTCAGTATGACGATATTCTACTTATAGAAACTTCACTTGACACCCGTGTTAAGGGAGGCATGAAGTTCGATTACCAAATTTTTAGCGAAGACGGTACCAAGCTCCTTGCCAAAGGATATACAAAACATGCGTGTGTGGACGCTGACGGCCGGGTGGTACGCCCACCAAAATTTTTGATGGAAGTTATTGAAAAGTATCGCGCTGCCAATTGACGCGATTTTTAATCTTTTCAAATGTAATTTATGGGGAGTTAAGCTGAAACTCAATCGAGACCATGCCTATTGATATTTCAAAATTTGACAGATGCCATCTGCTCGTTGTGGGTGATTTGATGCTCGATGAATATCTCTGGGGTGACGTGGATCGCATATCCCCGGAGGCGCCGGTTCAGGTTGTATCCGTTAATAACGAGGACTTTGCTCTGGGAGGTGCCGGCAATGTCGTAAACAATATCGTGGCTCTTGGTGCAAAAGTATCCGTATTGGGCGTGATTGGTAAGGGCCGAAACGGACAGTTGCTTCTCAATAAGTTTAATGAACTCGGCGTTGACACGGCAGGTATTATCGAAGAACCTAACCGGACCACCACCCAGAAAACCCGAATTATCGCCGCCAATCAACAGGTACTCAGAATCGACAGAGAAATAAAACAAGATATATCAGACGTAACACTGAAAAAGATGGCACGGTTCTTAGAGGATAAGATACCCGATGTCCATGTGATTTTGGTTTCAGACTATGGCAAGGGTCTGATTACCAACGACCTGCTTTCACGAGTGATTTCATCTGCACAAAAGCACAGAAAAATGGTCTTTGTAGATCCCAAAGGGCTCGATTTTTCGAAATATTCAGGGGCATCTCTCCTCACACCGAACAAAAAAGAAGCGGCTCTGGCTTCGGGAGTTGATATTATCAATGAATCCTCCCTTGAAATTGCGGCAAACAAAATTCTTCACAACATCCACCTGGATAAACTTCTCATCACATGCGGAAAAGATGGTATGGTTCTGTTTGAAAAAAATAGACCACCATACCGAGTCAGGGCAGAGGCACGTCAGGTTTTTGATGTCTCAGGAGCCGGTGACACGGTTCTCGCAATCCTTGGTCTGGCTTTCGCATCCGGTGTTTCAATTAAAAACAGTGTAACTGTTGCCAATACCGCTGCCGGAATTGTGGTGGGCAAGGTAGGAACCGCAACGGTGTCAAAGCAAGAACTCTCTTCGGCATTGAAAATCGTTATGGGCAAAATGGGAACGGCATCGGTGTCGAATCAGGAACTCTCTTCAGCAGTTAAATCGGATGATGATCGCCTGCCGTCTAAATACAAAGAGTTGCCTGAGCTTCCGTCGCTCATCGAAGAACTCAAGAAAAAAAGGAAACGGATAGTTTTGACAAACGGCTGTTTTGATCTTTTGCATGTGGGTCATATCTTGCTCTTCTCTGCTTCGAAACAGTTGGGAGACATCCTTATTGTTGCCATCGACGACGACGAATCTGTAAAAACATTAAAAGGACCGGGTAGACCTGTGCTCCATTCAAAAGAACGGGTCAGAATTTTAAGTGCACTGGACGCTGTGGATTACGTTGTCGTTTTTTCCTCTCAAGAGCTAATCAAACTTATTGAAATCATACAACCGGATGTGCTGACCAAAGGCTCAAATTATACATCCAAGGAAGTGTTCGGACGCGAACGGGTTGAACAGCTGGGGGGACGCGTGGTTCTGATTCCGGTTTCAGAAAATATTTCATCAACACGAATTATTAACGATATCAAAAGCAGCACGTAACCCGGATAAACCGGAAAAAACAAATAACAAATTCCAAATCACAAAAAAGACAGGATGCCATATCTAAAAGAAAATGCCGACGGGGTTACGCTCACGGTTTTTGTTCAACCCAGGTCCTCAAAAAACATGATTACAGGGCTGCATAACCATGCCCTAAAAATCAAGCTAACATCGCCTCCGGTGGACGACGCGGCCAACAAGATGTGTATTCAATATCTTGCAAAATGCTTAAAGATTCCCAAATCATCCATTGAAATTATATCGGGACATAAAATCCGGACAAAACGACTGCGTTTGAAACACCAAAATGAAAAAAACCCTGCCGAAACCGAGTCTGCACGTATCAGGTCTTTGATTTCTTCCTTAATACGCTAAACCCTGATGTTGCATAAAAAACATCTTGACATATTTTTCATATATATTTATTAATAAAGTTTGTAATTAATTGATGCGGGGTGGAGCAGTCTGGTAGCTCGTCGGGCTCATAACCCGAAGGTCGTTGGTTCAAATCCAGCCCCCGCTACCAAAGGCCCGGAGAACACCCAGATTCTCCGGGCCT
>JASFHC010000030.1:0-14091 GCA_050123435.1 Desulfobacterales bacterium | reverse complement strand
GGGGATAATATCTTCACGTTTGCAACTCTTTAAAAAGGGCCATAGGCCATAAAGATTGTCGGTATCCGTAAGGGCCAGTTGCGTGTATCCCCGCTGTTTGGCAACCGCACAAATCCTTTCCGGCGAACACGCGCCCCACATCAATGAGTAATATGAACGGACAGTAAGGGGAATCATTGTTACAGAGTTCTTCCCACACGAATCGCGTTGAAACCAAAACGACGGCGGATCGCGTCGAGAGCAAAAATCAGGGGACCACTCATCCTGCTTTCATTTTCATCTTCTGCAAAAAGCGCCATCTGTGCGGGGGGATAAGTCAGACGGTCGCAAATCAAGCGCAGGTGCCGGATGCCGGCCCTGCGTGTCCAGGCCCGTTCAAGGGCGCTCTTTGCCGGAACAAACAAGCGATAATCATTGGCCGTGGACGGATTGGCCGCAGCCTGACGGATAATCCGCCTGCCGTCGGAGTAGTCGAGGAGAACCTTGACCCGTCTTGCTGTCAGCCGCCGCTTGCGCAAATCCGCACCGACCCGCTCGGCGAGTCCATATAATGCACCTTGCACCACCGCCACCTGGTTGGTGTTATCAGCAAACTCATGATCTGCAACCACAACCGGCGACTTCTGTCCCACAGGCAACACCGGGGATGGGTCAATGCCGCGCACGGCATTGTAGAGGCTGCCGCCGCCGCTGCCGAACATAATATTCAATTGTCCCATGGACAGACTGGCCACATGGCCGGCACGGGTCAAATTGAATTCCCGAAAGCGTTTCAGGTCTTCCCCCTCGACACCGGGGATAAGATGGAGCGGCACGGGTTTCAGAAAGTCTTGTTCTTCGCCGGCACCGATGACATATTCACCGGCGGGCTTGACCATGCGTGTCGCCACCTTGGCGATCAGTTTGTTGGGAGCCACCGACCAGATCGGATCGAAACCCATATCCGCCCGCACCGCTTTGCGAATGCGCCACGCCACGTCAGGCGGCGGACCGAACAGCCTTCCCGTTCTGGTGGCATCGACAAATAGATGTCCATTGTGGTCGGTCATTTCAATCAGCGGCGAATATGGCAGAGCATGTTTAACGAGCCGGATCATTGCACGTTCGTACCGGGCGGGGCGGGGCGGGAGCACAACGGCATCCCGGCAACAGCCAAGCGCCCGTCCCAAGATCATACCTTTGCGCACACCGCTTTGATATGATTCTTCGCTCATGTCATACACCGCCCCCCGCGCCGCACCCCCCGGTGCAATAATCACCGGACGTCCCTGCAACCGGCTGTCTACCAGTCGTTCCACAGCCACAGCAAAATCGGCCACATTTATATGGATGATTGAACGCTCACGCATAAGACTCCGTATCCTTTGAGCAACTCTGCCATCCTCCGAGCGTTTTCCGGCGCCTGGGCGCGGACATGATTGTTGAAAAAAATGATACCCCTGCGAGCCCGGCCACTCATGGGCCCAATTTTATTTTCGATCCATTCGTGAAGTTCATCGTCGGAATAATTGTAATCAAATTGATACTGCATGTTCCCCGAACGCCAGCCTTTGGTATTGCGACCGTGAAAGCGCACATAAAACAGATCCGGGTGGGTCACAATGTCCAGGGCCGGAAACAGGCCCGGAAGCTCCGGCTCGTCAACGGCCACCAGGGTAACCCGCCGGCGCTCCAATTCGGTAAACACATGATCGTTGGCCCAAGACCGATGTCGAAACTCTACTGCCAGAGGCAGGCCGTGAAGCTTGTCGAGCAAGGCTGCCAGGTAGTTGCGATTCGGCGGTGTACGGTGAAACCCGGGGGGCAGCTGGATCAACACGGCGATTAATTGCCCGGCCTGGACCAGCGGTGACACACCCTCTCGGTAGTTAAGCGCATGGTCCGGCCAATTCCGGAGGTCGATTTCGTGAGTTAGGATGCGGGTTAATTTGGCAGCAAACAAAAATTCCTGTGGAACTTGCCGGCGCTGACGCTCAACGGCCTCAGACCTGGGCATTTGATACCAAGTGTAGTTAAGTTCGGTGATGGGAAACTGTCGGGCATACAGCGACAGCATGTTCCCCGACTTTGTGCCGGGCGGATAAAATCCGGCTTCGACCCATTCTGTGTATGAAAAGCCGCTGGTTCCCACAAAAAGTTCACAAGCGTTGGAGGCTCGTTGCTCTTTAGGAATTATCGTGGTCATATTTTACCCCGAATCCATGGATTAATATCCAATGTCGAATTCTCAATATCCAATTTCCAAGTATTTTTCCGTTGAACATTCATTATTGGATATTAAATATTTCAATGTAGTTTGAATTTTGTTGATATAGATTTAACAAGAACTTTAGTGTTTAAAGCCTCTCCACAACATCCGGTCCTCTCTGGATACCGATCACCTTGCCCTGGACCAGGATCTGATCGAAATTGTAATAAATCGACCGGTAGGCAGGATGCTCGGGGCGCAGTTCAATCTGTTTTTTCCTGAGAAAAAAACGCTTGACCGTTGCTTCCTCCTGATGGATCAGCGCAACCACAATTTCACCGTTCTCGGCAAACTGGCGCGGTTCACAAATAACCAGATCTCCATCCAAAATGGCGGCATCCTTCATGGAATCGCCCGTTACCCTGAGTGCAAACAGGTTTGAACCCCGGTATATGGCCGCATCAACCACAACGCTGCCGCCCCACTCCTGCTGCGCGTACAAGGGCAATCCCGCAGCGATGTTCCCGACAATCGGCACCTCCCGCCATCGCATGATGCCGGCCGTTTCCCGGGCGCGATTGAGCAAGTGGATCGTTCGGCTGTACCGGCCCTCACGCCTGAGAATTCCTTTTTTCTCAAGGGCTCTTATAAGTTGGGATATGGCCGCATGGCTTACGTCCATATCAGCCGCCGCCTGTCGCAAGCTGGGTGCTTTTCCGGCTCGGGTTATCTCACGTTCCAGGTAACTGAAAAATCGTTGCTGCTTCCGTGTTAACTCAGACTGCATAAAACAAATCTCCCGTGTTTATATTCGGTACATATTTATACTATTTATACTAACGCGGCAGAATGTAAATGTCAATGTAAATATTAATGTATAGTATCTGTGGGGTGTCAGAAAAGCATGATGGATAAATGAGGATAAAACGAGAATTTTAACCTTGACGGCTTCGTAGGAAATCCAACTTCTGAGTTGTGCTAAATTCTCCGTCACTTCAGCGTACTATAGATCACAACCTACGTAAGATCTGAGATCGGGTTACCGCTTCGACCGGATTTTCTACTATCGGCAAGGGGGTTTCTTCGTGGTGGTTCAAAACCCCGGAGTGTGATCCGTACGATGCTTTTTGTGAAGAAAAGACAACTCTGACAAAATCACGGGATAATTCACTCTTCCAGACGAATACGCGGGTCCGGCTGACTGAGTCGTCCCGGAAAAAGAATTTAGTTTATGTATAAAAATTAATTATGAACAGAATCGTTCCAAATACAACCGCACTTTCAGTGTCCCCAAAACAACATAGGGTTGGAATATGTTAATCAATGAGGCCAACGGTAGATGACAATAACAGCTTCCGACGACCAAGTAGGATTTGTGGTATTTGGTGCGTGTACAACCCCTTAAGAAACCCACGATATTGCATTATGAGTTGATTATTTTTTGGTTCTATTTTATATTGAACCCAAACAATAACTCCGATTTTTAATTCATACAGAAAAGAAGCAACCGATGCAGAACACATTGAAGATTATTTTTATTTTGGCCATCAGCATTGTTTTGGCAATGACTTTTGGTTGTGCCACACAAAAAACCGCCCGTTCCGGATTTCTTGAAAGCTATCCGGCCTTCGAACCGGGTCCAAAAGGTGGCGCTGATTTTGTCTATCTTAAAAAGGATGTAGATTTCACGTCTTACGACAAGGTCATGATGGATCATGTGGTATTCTATTTCAGTGAGGATGCCAAATACAAGGGCATCCATGCGGATGAGATGAAGGAACTGGCAGATAGCTTTCACAAGGCTTTTGCTGAGGCACTTGCTAATGTGTATCCTTTGGTGGATAAACCGGGTACGGGGGTAATGCGCATTCGAACCGCCATAACAGACTTGGTTCCCAGTAAACCGGGCCTAAGTGGTGTTACGACCGTGGTTCCCATAGGTCTTGCCATTGACTTGGTGAAGAGTGGCGCCGGGGGCGGCCATACCGGTGTGGGTCAGGCATCCATGGAAGTGGAATTTCTTGATTCAATGACCAATGAGAGAATCGCTGCAGCAGTTGATACCAAACCCGGAGATAAATTGGAAGGTCTTACCAAGTGGGGTGCGGCCAAAGGTGCCTTCGAGTTCTGGGCCAAAAGATTGAGGACTTACTTAGATCAAATTCATGGCAAAAGCTAGCAAACAGATTGATTATAAGGGGAGTCATGTCGCTTATCGCCTGCCACGAGTGTGATTTGATTCATCGGGTTGACGCTGTGCCCGAAGGAAGCGTAGCCAGGTGTTCCCGGTGCGGCGCGCTGTTGTATCAGCACAAACGTGACAGTTTAGAGCGTACGCTGGCATTGACGGTGACGGGACTTATCCTGTTTGTGGTGGCGAACGCCTTTCCTTTCCTGGGCTTCAAACTCCAAGCCCAGGTCCACGAGACCATATTGATTACCGGCGTCCAGGAACTTTATCATCAGGGAATGTGGATCCTGGCAACTGTGGTACTGTTGACAACCATTGTCATGCCTGCGGCACAGATGATGGGGTTGCTGTATGTGCTGGTACCGCTCAGGCTGAACCGGCTCCCTTGGAAGCTGAAGGAAGTATTTCGGCTCATCCAATCCCTGCGGCCCTGGGCCATGATGGAAGTGTTCATGCTGGGTATTCTGGTTTCCATTGTAAAACTGGGCAAAATGGCCACGATCGTACCGGGCATCGCCGCGTTTGCATTCATGGCCTTGATTTTTGTTTTGGCCGCGTCCATGGCGGTATTGGATCCGCATGCGGTGTGGGAAAGAATAAAAATCCAAGAGAGTATCCGAGGCATACCCGTTGCAAGGGCTAAACCGATCGGCTGTCATACCTGCCATCTCCTGTGCCGTTCCCCTTCCCACGGGGCTCATGGATTGACCTGTCCGCGATGCGGCACACCTCTGCACCGGCGTAAGCCCAACAGCATTGCGCGGACCTGGGCGCTGATCCTGGCGGCCGCAATATTCTATGTTCCGGCCAACGCGCTGCCGATAACCATTGTCACCTCTTTGGGGAAACAGCAGGCGGATACGATCATTAGCGGAGTCATTTATTTTATTTCTTCGGGCATGTGGCCCATTGCTCTGGTCATCTTCGTGGCCAGTGTGTTTGTGCCATTGTTAAAGCTTTTGGCTCTGGGTTATTTGTCTTTTTCGGTCCAGCGAAAATCCGTATGGCGACCCGTGGATCGAACGAAAATCTATCGAATGGCAGAGGTTGTGGGCCGCTGGTCCATGGTGGATGTGTATGTGGTGACCATCCTGGTTGCCATGGTGAATTTAGGCGCCCTGGCAACCATCGAAGCCGGTCCCGCGGCAGTCTATTTTTGCGGCGTGGTGATTATTACCATGTTGGCGGCCATGAGCTTTGATCCCCGACTCATCTGGGACCAAATGGAGGATAGAAATGAATGAACAGCAAATCCAAGAAACCGATGCTTCGAGTGCGGCCCGGGCCGTTGTGAAACCCAAAAAAAGCGTTTCCATTGTCTGGATCGTGCCCTTGGTCGCCCTTTTGATTGGCGGCTGGCTGGCCTACAAGGCCATTACCGAAAAGGGCCCCAGCATCACGATTACTTTCAAAAGCGCCGAGGGGCTGGAAGCCGGCAAAACCAAGATCAAATTCAAAGACGTGGAAGTGGGTCAAGTAGAGGAGATCCGTCTCAGCCCGGACCTGTCGCAAGTCATGGTAACGGCCCAGTTGACCAAAGATGCCAAAGACTATTTATCAGAAAACACCCGTTTTTGGGTGGTCCGGGCTCGGATAGTAGGCGGCGGGGTTTCCGGTCTGGGCACCCTGTTTTCAGGGGCGTATATCGGCATGGATCCGGGAAAACCCGGTAAGACGGCTCGGTCTTTCAAGGGTCTGGAGACGCCGCCCATCGTCACCACGGATCTGCCCGGTCGCCATTTTATGCTCAAGGCGGAAAGACTGGGTTCCCTAGATATCGGCAAGCCCGTGTATTTCCGTCAGATCCGGGTGGGCCAGGTGGTGGCATATGAACTGGAAAAAGACGGACGATCCGTTGATATCAAGATCTTTATTCATGCCCCGCATCATGAGCGTGTGCATAAAAATACGCGGTTCTGGAATGCCGGAGGGGTGGACGTATCCGTTGACGCCGGCGGAATCCAAGTGAATACGGAATCATTTGTGGCCATTATGATTGGAGGAATCGCCTTTGAGGCCCCCATGGATCCGGACCCCGGTCCGGCCGCCCAGGAGGGCGAGATCTTTCGGCTGTATGATCGACGGGAGGACATCTACAAGAAAACCTATGTGACAAAGACCCGCTGGCTGTTGCACTTTCAAGGTTCGGTAGGGGGCCTTTCCGTGGGCGCACCAGTGAAATTCAAAGGCATCAAGATTGGAGAAGTAATTGATATAAATCTTGAGTTTGACTATGATGCCGTGGCCTTTCGAATCCCTGTGGCTATTGAGATAGAACCGGAGCGGATCGCAATGACCGGCAAGAAAACCATTGCCAGAGAACGTGGAACTGAGGTCCTTGTGGAAAAGGGTCTCCGGGCGCAACTCAAGCAGGGAAATCTTTTGACCGGACAGCTTTACATCGATGTGGATATGTATCCGGATGAACCGCCCCGCAAGATCGTATATGGCGGGAAATATCCGGAAATACCCACCATTCCCACGCCCATAGAAGAGATCACCAGAGGCATCACCCGCATTGTAGACCGGCTGGAAAAACTTCCCCTGGAGCAGATCGGCAAGGACCTTCGGGAGACCCTGGCGCATTTGAACAAGTCCACCGAACACTTGGTCAAGCTCACACAAAACCTGGACGAGAGGGTTGCGCCTGCGGCCACCGCCATGTTGGAACGATCCCAAACCACACTGACGAAGTTAGACAGGCTTTTGGATGGGGAGTCTCCCACCGGATATGAATTGAAGCAAGCGCTGACAGACTTGGCCGATGCGGCCCGGAATATCAGCGTACTGGCGGATTACCTGGGACGTCATCCCGAATCCCTGGTTTTTGGAAAGGAAAAGCAAAATGAAAACTAGAGCATGCTTTGGGAACATAGGAAGGATATTTTTACTTGTGGTTTTTTTACTTGCTTCTTGCAGTACTACCCCTGCGGTGAGATATTATACTCTGAATCCTTTTTCAGAGATGCAACCGCATATCTCTCAAACGGTTTCCGGGGATACCCTTGCCATCGGTGTGGGGCCGGTGGAATTCCCGAAATTTCTTAACCGGCCTCATATCGTGACCCGAAAAAGCCAACACCGTGTGGCCGTATCCGAGTTCCATCGATGGGCCGGCTCGTTTTCAGAAGATTTTTTGCGGGTGTTAGCCAAAGACATTTCCATGCTTTTGCCCAAAGATCGGATAGCCACATATCCCTGGACAGACCAGTTCTCCCCGAACTACAGTATTCAGCTGATTGTGGATCAGTTTGACGGCCGGTTCGGGGGAGACGTTGTGTTGAACGTGGCCTGGTCCGTTCGGAATCAAAAAGACACGAATGAACCCGTAATCAACAAGCATACCCGTATCAAAGAGCCTGTATCCGCTGAGGACTATGAGGCTCTGGTTGCGGCCCAGAGCCGGGCCATCGGCACCCTCAGTCGCGCTATTGTTGATGAAATAGAAAGGGTAAGCAATAGGGGCTGAGATTTTTCGGTAGTAAAAAATGAATCTCCGTTAATATGTAACCTTTCATCAATGTAAAGAGAAAAAAATGAAAACGATTACAATAAATGTACTCTGCATTTTTCTTTTGCTGTTTTTTGCGTGCAGTCAAAAGGAAGATCAACAAAAGCAACCCCAACCACCCGATATAACCGTAGTCGTGACGGCCGAGCAAGAAGTTCCCATCTATCAGGAATTTGTCGGTCAAACCTACGGTCTTAAAGATATTGCCATACGGGCCAGGGTGGAGGGCTTTCTGGAAGGTATTCATTTTATAGAGGGTTCGCGGATCAAGAAAGGTACTTTGCTCTATACTCTGGAAAGCCAGCAATTTGAGGCCGATGTTGCGGCAAAGATGAGCCGGGTTGCAGAAGCCCGAACCATGTTGGCCAAAGCGGAAAGCGATTTAAACAGAATCAGGCCGCTTGCCGAGGAAAAAGCGGTCAGCCAGAGTGATTTAGATGCCGCAATAGCCAATTATGAAGCTTCTGTCGAATCGGTCAAAGCATCCGAGGCGAATCTTAAGGCCAGCAAAATACAGCTCGGTTACACAAAGATTTATTCGCCCATATCCGGAATTATCGGAAAGACAAAAGCCAAAGTAGGGGATTTTGTCGGGCTAAGCCCCAACCCGGTTATTTTGAATACGGTGTCCCGTATTGACACAATTCTCGTGGAATTTTTTATTACGGAGATGCAATATCTTCAAATGGCGCGGAAATTTTCGTCGGAGATCGACGCGGCCGCCCGGAATGCCCGAAAAGGAAACCTGGAACTGATTCTGGCAGACGGATCTCTGTATGGGCATAAAGGCAAACCCGAGTTTGTTGATCGAAATGTAGATCCTACCACCGGAGCCATACTGGTTCAAGCCTCTTTCCCCAATCCCCGGGAATTATTGCGCCCCGGGCAATTTGCCAAGGTAAAAGCCCTTCTTAAAGTTGTTAAAGACGGCATCCTGATTCCCCAAAGATGTGTTATGGAACTCCAAGGATTGCACAGTGTTTATGTGGTTGGCGAGGGCAATAAGGTTCAGACAAGAGAAGTAAAAGCAGGTCCTAAGATGAAACAATTCTGGCTGATCACCCAAGGGTTAAAGCCCGGTGAACAGGTCGTGTACGAAGGTTTACAAAGAGTAAAGGCCGGGTTGGTCGTGACACCCACAGTCAAAGAAATCCAATCAACAGAGCAAGAAAGCACGTAATCAGATATGGGTAATTTTTTTGTAAGACGGCCGATTGTAGCCATAGTCATCGCCATTTTCATGGTCATCATAGGGGTCGTGTTTTTGAAAGGGCTTCCCACAGAGCAGTATCCCAACATTACACCCCCGGTGGTGGAAGTTCGGGCCACCTATACCGGAGCAAATGCCGTCAGTGTGGAGCAGTCGGTGGCCACGCCGTTGGAGCAGCAGATCAATGGTGTGGACAATATGATCTACATGAAATCCATCAACGCAAATGACGGCACTATGAATATTCAGGTGTCCTTTGAGATCGGCACCGATCCGGACATGAACACGGTTTTTACCCAAAACCGGGTTGCTGCCGCAACAGCCAAGCTCCCCGAGGAGGTCAAAAGATTAGGGGTCACAACCGAAAAATCCCTTCCCAATATATTGATGCTGGTAACACTCACATCAGAAGACGGCAGGTATGACCAAAATTTTCTTGGAAACTATTCCTTGATCAATATTAAAGATATTTTGGCCCGTATAAAAGGTATCGGTCGCGTGAACGTACTCGGAGCCAGTGATTACTCCATGCGTATATGGATAGAGCCCGACCGATTGGCCCACCTGGGTATAACGATACCCGAGATCGTGAATGCCATTCGAGAGCAAAGTGTCGTCGTCCCGGGTGGAAAATTCGGTGCAGAACCCGCACCTCCGGGAACGGAATTCACCTACACGGTCAGATTGCCGGATCGTCTACAATCCGAAAAAGAATTCAGTGAAATTGTCATCAGAACCACCGAGGAAGGGTCTCAGGTAAAGATCAAAGACATTGCCCGTGTCGAACTGGGCGTTGAGACCTACAATGCATTTACCCGATTAAATGACAAAGCATGCGCCATCATTGCCCTGTATCAGGCGCCCGGTTCCAATGCCGTGGATTTGGCCAAAGAGATCAGAATGACCATGGAGGAACTATCCAAATCTTTTCCGGAGAGCATCCGATATGACGTATCGCTGGATACCACGTTGGCCATTACGGCAGGCATCAATGAAATCATCGAAACTCTGTTCATCGCACTGGCATTAGTAATTTTGGTGGTTTTCATTTTTATTCAGGACTGGCGGGCGGCACTGATTCCCACCATCGCCATACCCGTTTCTCTGATCGGTGCGTTTATTGTATTCCCATTGATTGGTTTCACCGTCAATGTGCTCTCGCTTTTGGGCCTGGTTCTGGCCATCGGTATTGTTGTTGACGATGCCATTGTGGTGGTGGAAGCCGTCCAGGTCAATATTGAAAACGGTATGAATCCGAAAGAGGCAACCGTTCATGCAATGAAAGAAGTGTCCGCGCCGGTCATTGCCACCACGCTGGTTTTGGTGGCGGTGTTTATCCCCGTGGCCGTCATGGGAGGAATAACAGGAAGATTATATCAACAGTTTGCCATCACGGTTGCCGTTTCGGTGGTTTTCTCATCAATGAACGCGTTAACCCTGAGCCCTGCTTTATGCGCATTGCTGCTCAGAAAGCAGAAACCCTATCGCGGTCCCTTGGGAACATTTTTTCGTTTTTTTAATAAAGTCTTTGACAGATCCACCAAGGCCTATATGGGGGTTACCCGAATCGTGGCGGGCAAAATAGTCAGAGGCTTGTTATTTATCCTTGTCGTGACCATTGCCATGGGTTTTTTGGGGAGAAAGGTTCCGGGCGGGTTTATGCCTGAAGAAGATATGGGGTATTTTTTGGTAAACATACAATTGCCGGATGCCGCATCCTTGCAACGATCCGATATGGTAGCCAAAAAAGTCGAAAAAATTATAAAAAAATACAATGAAGTGCAATATATTACCACGGCTACTGGATATAGCTTGCTTTCAGGGAGCATGTCATCAAATGCTGGCTTTATATTTGCTTCACTTAAGGATTGGAATCAAAGGGAGAAAACCGCAAAAGAAATCGTTGCTCTATTAAACACTGATTTTCATCGGGGGATAAATGAAGCACAGGTGTTTGCCTTTGGACCACCGGCCATCCCCGGATTGGGGAGTGGTTCCGGGTTTACCCTGATGATTCAGGATAAAGCGGGAAATACACCGGATTATCTGGCCAAGCATACGGTAAATTTTATTCAGGCTGCCATGAAACGACCTGAAATCGGATCTATATTTACAACGTTTCGGGCAACCGTTCCCCAGCGCTATATGGAAATCGATAAGGATAAAGTCTTAAAAGCGGGTATTTCCCTGAATGATATTTACACCACCGTCGGCGCCTTTCTCGGGGGCTCCTACATAAACGATTTCACTAGATTCGGAAGACTTTACAAAGCCTATATCCAGGCAGAACCCGAGTACAGGCAAAATGAAGACCAGGTAAACCTCTTTTTTGTTAAAAATAAGGAAAATAAGAGCGTTCCTTTAGCCGCATTTGTCGATATCAAAGAAATCGTAGGGCCGGATTATACCAATCGATTTAATTTGTATAGAGCCATAGAGCTCAGTGGGGGGCCGGCCCCCGGGTATACGTCGATCCAGGCTCTTGATGCCCTTGAACAAGCGGCTGCAGAAGTTCTTCCGGGAGATATGGGATTTGAATGGAGCAACATGTCGTTTCAGGAAAAAAAGGCTTCCGGAACGGGAGGCATTGTTTTCGCGTTTTCATTGTTGTTCGTATTCCTTATCCTCGCCGCCCAATATGAAAGCTGGTCCTTGCCCTTTAGTATCTTGATGGGGACACCCTTTGCCGTCTTTGGTGCGTTCATCGCATTATTTATTTCCAGGCAGTTCAGCCAAAGCTATGAACTTAATGTTTTTGCACAGATTGCACTGGTGATGCTCATCGCCATGGCGGCCAAAAATGCCATTTTGATCGTTGAGTTTGCCAAGCTTGAATTTGACAAAGGCCTTTCATTGTTCGATGCGGCAGTAAAAGCTGCGGAGCTGCGATTCAGACCCATATTGATGACCGCGTTTTCTTTTATTTTGGGTGTGTTACCGTTGGTGGTTGCTTCCGGTGCAGGAGCTGAGGCAAGAGTGGTCATGGGTATGGCATTGCTGGGTGGCATGTCTATCGCCACACTATTAGGGGTTTTCTTTTATCCCATGCTGTTTGTTTTCATCGGCAAAATTGCCAAATATGAGCAGAAACGAGATCTTCAATCGGAACCTGATACAAAAGAATCATGATGGTTATTGAAATGAGAAAATTGGTTAAACTCCCTGCACTGCTGATTATTATATTCTTTACAGGTTGTGCAATGGGTCCGGATTTCAAAAAGCCTGTTGTCAACACACCAGATAACTTTAGATTTTCCGATTCAGAATCCAAAGAAGTGGTCAACTTGAAATGGTGGGAATTGTTTGATGATCCTGTTTTATATGCATTGGTTGTTACTGCATTGACGGACAATAAAGACTTGATGGTTGCCGCCAGTCGTATCGAAGAAGCCCGTGCGGCACTTGGATTCACCAAGGCGGATCAATATCCCCGATTGGATTTAGAGGCGAACGCAAGGAGAGGAACTTTTACGGGTGTATCACGATCGTCAACAACAGACGAATCTGCCTTTATCTCACCGGTATTGAGCTGGGAGATTGATTTTTGGGGCAAATACCGAAGATCCACCCAAGCCGCCAGGTCGGAATTGATGGCTTCCCGGTATTCCCTGAGAACCGTTCAAATCAGTTTGATTTCCGAAGTTGTCAGCACGTATTTTTTGTTGTTGGATTATCATAAGAGATTGGAAATATCCAGACAGACCCTTGAGTCACGGCTTGAGAGTCTTGATATAATTCAAAAGCGCTTTGACAAAGGTATTATTCCCGAAATTGACTTAAACCAGGCGCAAATTCAAAAAGAAATTGCCGCCGGGGCTATTCCCTTATATGAGCGATTAATTGCCAATACCGAAAATGTGCTGAGTATTTTGATGGGAAAATTTCCCGGAGAAATAAAAACAGGGCACGATCTGAACCAACAAGCGGTCCCTCCGGATATACCCAGCGGATTACCCTCGAGCATTCTTGAACGCAGGCCCGATATTGCTGAAGCCATGTATTTGCTTAAAGCACAAACAGCAAAAATTGGTGTTGCGCAAGCGCTGAGGTTTCCGTCCATCACTCTGACCGGTCTTTTCGGGGCAGCCAGCAGTGACATATCATCCGTCTCCACCAATGGAAGCATTTGGTCGGTAGGCGGTAGCCTATTGGGTCCTCTATTTGATTTTGATAAAAGCCTCCAGAGAGTTGAAATTGAAAAACAAAGGACCCGGCAGGCATTGTATCGGTACGAAAATAGGATACTGTTTGCTTTTCGAGAAGTTGCGGACGCTCTAAATGAAATTCAAACCTACAAACAGCAGATTTCTGCCGTAGAGAGAAAATTTATGGCAGCGGAAAATGCCGCTTTCCTGTCAAAAATGAGATATGATAAAGGCGTTACCAGTTATCTTGAAGTGTTGGATACGGAACGAACATTGTTTGATGTGGGATTGGAGCGTTCCGAATTGAAACAACGATTCTATAATGCCCATGTAAAACTATATAAAGCCCTTGGCGGGGGATGGCTTACAAAAGCGGAAATGGAACAGACACAAAATCAGCCGGACGCACAAAAAAAACAACCATAGACGCTTTGATCTTTTTCCCGGTTCGTCCAAGATATGGTGCTATGATACAAAAAAAATTAACCATAAATAATATCGTTCTCTTGATTTGCCTGATCGTTATGATCCTTTTCTTTCCGGCATTATCTTTTAAGCGAATGATAATCAAAAGCATACTTTTTACGGCCATCGTTGTGTTCGGCACTTTTTCTCTGGATTTTGCTAAAAGGGCTCAAAAAGTTCTGATCGCATCCGGAATTCTTACCATAAGTTTAAACTGGCTGGATCATTTTTTTTTAGGCTATGTGTTGGACCTGGTCTCTTATTTTTCATTTTTTTTCTTTAACCTGTTTATTGTCGTATTTATGGTCCGGCATATTGCCCAGAGTAAAAGAGTCAATGTCACCATTATCCTCAATTCAATCAACGGGTATCTGCTGATCG
>JASFHC010000029.1:0-14358 GCA_050123435.1 Desulfobacterales bacterium | reverse complement strand
AGACGCGGATGTAATTACTTACGCCTATCTTCCGCAATATTCCCATACGGTTTCCTATCAACGACACCACCTGCTCATAGAATTTTTGCGCAAAGAAACGGGTTTCAATATAAAACAGATCTTCCCGGACACTTTTGACCAGCACATGACCATGGTGGGTCAGGGTAAGATTGATATCTCTTATTCTAATCCTTTTATATATATCAAAATTGCTCACCGATACGGGGCACAAGCTTTTGCGCGTATCGCCGAAATTTATAACCAGGAAAATTTTCGGGGCCAGATCATTTGCCGGGCCGACAACCAGCTCATTAAGACAATCGCCGATTGCTGTGGCAAAAGCTGGTTAGCCGTGGATTCCACTTCCGCCGGCGGTTATCTTTACCCTTTGGGTCATTTTATTGACCACGGTATTCAAAAAACAGATTTCAGCGAAATTGCCTTTGCGCCCGGTCCCGGTGGCAAGCAGGAAAAAGTGGTTCTGGCGGTTTATGCCGGGAAATACGATGTAGGCACCATCCGGGAAGGAACGCTGAATGTGGTTGCAGATAAAATAGATATCAATGAAATTCGGGTCATCGCCAACACCCGCTGGTATCCGGGCTGGGTGTATGCTGCACGGGCGGGCCTGGAACCTGAAATCGTGGAAAGAATAAGAAACAGCCTATTGAAACTCGATTTTAACCGAAAAGAACACCAACAGATATTGGAAGCCGCTGACTTCATCAACGTGATACCCTCGGATGATCGAGATTTTAACCCGGTAAGGGAATTGGCTGCCAAGGTGGGAATAAGCTTGGAAAAATAATGAAATTGGGATTACGCAGCAAGATTTATTTTGGGATGTTTTCTCTGCTCCTGCTTCTGGGAATTGTCATCTTGTTTGTTGTCAGCAGGATCATGACAGAATCTCTATTGGAAGAGAACCGAAATCGCGGTGTTTCCATTGGTGTTAATCTTTCTGCCCGCATCACAGAACCCATTCTGGCCATGGATTTTTTGAGAATGAAGACCCTGGTTGATAAAACCGTCCAGCTCAGTGATGATATTTTCTATATCTTTGTCCTGGACCATAGCGGAAAACCCCTTGTTCATACGTTTAAAGGCGGTTTCCCGGTGGAGTTAAAAACTGCGAACAGCGTCTCAGATCACCAGAAATTTTCGATGCGACTGCTGGATACCGGCGAGCAGCTTATTTATGATTATGCTGTTCCTGTTTTTATCGGTGAGGACCGCCTTGGAACCGTACGCCTGGGACTGCTTCGAATTAGAGTCCAGAAAGCCATAAACCGCATCATGCTCAGTGCATTCCTGTCCACGGGATTCGTCCTTTTAATTGCCGGATTTGTCGTGACGTTCCTTGCCCGTCCCGTGACCCGGCGCATCAAAATCCTTCAGGACTCATCAGAACAGGCATTGCGAGGCAATCTGGATATACATACTGCGCCGGTATTAAAGAAAAACTGCTGGGACATTATGAATTGTAACAAACAGGAGTGCCCTGCATATGGAAACTTACACCTTCGTTGCTGGTATATCGCGGGCACCCTGTGCCCAACATGTGTAGAAGGAGAATATGCCAAAAAGATTACCAGTTGTCAAAAATGTCTGGTTTATCGAAAATGCTCGGGGGATGAAATTCAGAGTTTTGCCGAGAGTTTTGATACCATGACACAATCGTTAAAAGTCCATATTTCTGATTTGCAACATGCAGAAAAAATATTAAATGAACAAAGAGAATTGCTTCAGACCATACTGGATGCTATTCCCGATTTCATATCACTGCAGGATCGTCGATCCGTATACCGGTCCGTAAACAAGGCGTTTTGCAAAATAGTTGGCAAAAAAAAAGATGAAATCGTTGGGAAAACCGACGTTGACCTCTTTCCTTTGAAGCTGGCCCAAATCTATCATCAAGAGGACCGGGCCATATTCGATACAGGCAAGCCTCTAATTAAACAAGATAAAATTTTGAGTTCCAAAGGTAAAAAATGGCTTCATGTGGTAAAAATTCCGGTTTTTGAATCGGACGGCAATGTCGCAGGGATTTTGTGCAGCGGGCGGGATATTACGGAACTCAAACGGGTCCAGGAACAGCTCACCCAATCGCAGAAAATGGAGTCCATAGGACAGTTGGCCGCAGGGGTCGCCCATGAGATTAACACCCCTCTGGGGATCATTTTGGGATACGCACAACTTCTGCTCGAAGATGTGGAGAAGGATGGGCAGATATATACAGATATCAAGACCATTGAGAAACAAGCAAAAATATGCCGTAAAATTGTGGCTGATCTTTTGAGATTTTCCAGGCCTATGGAAAGTATTGTGACCCCCCTCGACATAAATCAATCCATTGAAGAAGTGGTCGCTGTTGTGGAACATACTTTTAAATTGGAACGGGTGATTATCGAAAGAAATTATGGCGTAAGTTTACCTCCGGTTATGGGAGACAAAGAAAAGCTCAAACAAGTTTTCGTTAACTTGCTTAACAATGCCTATGATGCCATTGGAAGCGACGGCGTCATAAGTCTTACAACCCGTTTTAATAAACACAACAATGAGGTGATCATTTCTGTGGCCGATACGGGTACAGGCATTGCATCTGAAAATATGGAAAAAATCTTTGATCCCTTTTTTACAACAAAAGGGGTAGGGAAAGGCACGGGTCTGGGATTGTCGGTAACCTTTGGTATTATCAAGGAGCATGGCGGAACCATAGAAGTCCAAAGTCCGGCACAGTTAGCAAACGAAAAAAATGGTGTGGATAAGCCAGGTGCTGTTTTTATCATTCATTTACCCGTTGCCAGTCAAATGCATTAAAGTATCCTAGCCAAAGAACCAGCTTTTTCAGTGCACAATGAAGGGGATGGTATAAGAGTATTAAGAGTATAAAAGGAGAGAGCTAATGGCAAAGATATTGGCATTGGATGATGTATTGGATGCTGTAAATCTTATCAAAAGAATTTTACAAAGAAAAGGGCATGAGGTCTTTACATTTACTGAGGAGGAAGAGGCCCTGAATTATGCTCGGTCCAATAAGCTGGATTTGGCGATTTTAGATATTAAGTTGAAAAAGATTAGTGGTGTCGAGGTGTTGGAAGAGTTGAAAAAGATTGCGCCCTCCATACGTGTGATTATGCTCACCGGGTATCCGACCATAGAGACCGCACGGGAATCTTTAAAGCTGGGAGCAAGCGAATACTGTGTCAAACCCATTGATAAGGATGAGTTGGAAGAAAAGGTGGCGAATGTGTTGAACGATTAATGGGGTGAACCGGCTGCCAGATAGGCCAGATAATGAAAATATTCCTGTACAAACTTCCCTGAAACCGTTTCCGCCATAGAAAAAGCAAGGGCGTCTTTTTCAAGAAATGATCCTGAAAATGAAAAGAAGACGTTTCGGGAGATATCAGAAAGCATCGTGTTGACAAGATTAAGATCGATCCGCTCTTCGGACATCCCATAACATCTGCATCTTATGGGCCTGTATGGGTATAGGCAGCATTTTGACTTTCTGTTCAACGGACATAAAATCTTCTCTTTGTTGTAGGCGGCAATCAAATTCTTTTTGTTTACCTCAGGATCATTTCCTTTATTATCCAAAATACGATCCAAGGCTCTTGTCTTTTTATAAACCTGGACAGCTTCTTGAATGACTTCCAACCGTTCATTACTTTTTAATGTCCGGTTCATTTTATTGTTCAGGTAGATCACCTCTATTAACCGAAGGTCAAAATAACGTAAACAGCATTCATCTTTGTTAAGCCCGCAAGTCGTCATCTCATCGTTGGTTTGACCGGTCTTCTTGACATCTTCATCTATTTTTTGAACCAACGCCTCGTATTCTGTAAAATATATGCTCAGATCAACGACATTTTTGCTTTCCAGTGAGGGCTCTCTTATCTTTAATATACCGGATTTTTTCCCATATTTTTTCAAAAGTCTCCATTGGCTGTAACTTGCCGGAGTTGCTCGAGTATATTTTAGCTTTTTGGAGGCGACTTTTAAACCGAGCCCTCTTCTTAGAAGATATGAGGTGACAAAGGTACCGGTCCGTCCGATTCCGTGACGACAGTGAATTAGAATTTTCTTTCCCAGATAGATCGCCTCGTCCAGCCAGGCGAGCCCCTTTTCCATCTCCTCCATATCGGGCGCGGACTCGTCCCAAATCGGCAGATAGTAAACTTCAAAGCCTCTGTCCTCCTCAATTTTGTGCAAATCACAAAACTCCGCACAAAGGTTAACAATGGCATTGATGCCCTGTGATTTTATAGATTCGAGTTCATCGTATGACATGGGCGCATAGCCCACGGCCAGATCGGACGTTACCCATGTCAACTGGTATTCGGACATTTTCTCCACCACTTTTAATGATCAGCTGAACTGAAATAATACCGTCCATTCATGAAATCATTCACAAAACCCTTAGCCATGGAGGCATCTTTAAGATACATATCCATCAATCGGGTTGCACCAAGGAGGCGCCCCACCATTTCCAGTTTTTCCAATATTACCTCTTGGTTACCTACTTTAAACTGTCCGTCCACCAGATCTCCCTTGATATCTACCATAAATCCAAGGCGCTCCAAAACACCACCGATAAAGCCGGCCCGTAAAGATTTGCCGTAGGAATCCCCTCCGCCGCCGGAAAATCTGAAAAGAATATGGTTCTCGTCTGCCTGGTCTCCACAAATCGTGTCCAGAATAACGAAATGATAGCCGAATCGCAGGTTAAGATTCAAATAATCACTTGAAAGCACGGCATAACTACCGAATCGGGCTGAATCGGCGCTTATTATTCCACCACTCATAACGATTTTATCATATTCTTCCCAGTCAAAATGGGTAAATTCCGACCAGTGTATATCAGGATGAGCCAGGCCGCTAAAGACAGCCCTCATGGGGGCACTTATTATAGCGTCCATGCTCACCTCTTTTTCGGCGGCAAGTTTGTGGTCGACGCCGCCGCCCACATCAAGGACATAAAACAGCATGGGAATCTTGGATATGAGTTTTTTCGCCCCTTTTTTTCGTCCGCCCCTTCTGTCGCCCATGAAGAACATTTCTTGTATTGCTTTCTCGTGGGAAAATCGAATGATATCATGCAGCGATCTGCACTGTTCCGGCGTAAAGGACTTGGAAGCCGGATCCACAAGTTTCAATGGAGAGACAAAATTAATGACATATCTTAGTTTGCGCATAAATGGACTGCTCGATAAAAGATCCCTTTGTGCACAGAGACTCTCAATTAATGAGCTGACAATACCGTCATAAACAATTTTGCCGTCCGCATGAACCGTAATCTCCCGTCCATGAAGCAAATTGGTGGTGGCAACATCCGTATTCACCAGGGTGGGCACTCCGAATTCCCGGGCAACAGACACAAAATGACCGGCAGTACTTCCTGTATCGGTTACAATGGCGGTGAGTTTGTCCATAACGGTTACATAATAAGGGGAAGCATTTTTGGCCACCAGGACGGTACCTTTGGGCAGGTTTTCCAAATCTGATTTACGGTCGATTTTAAAGACACGTCCTGCCCCGACTCCTGGTGAAGCCGTTTCTCCACCAGAAACCAGCACGGTATTTTTGATATTATCAAACGTGCACTCCTTTGCAGGAGTATGAACTTTTTTAATTTTTAAGGGTCTTGATTGAAGAATAAAAAGCCGGCCTGAATTATTCTTGCACCATTCAATATCCTGTGGTTCTCCATAAAAACTTTCGAGTGCGATCCCCCACCTTGTCAGAGTCAAGACAGAGTCAGGGTCAATGGAGCAAATTTGTTTTTTGCTATCATCAACCGAAACAACTTCTGTTGACCTGTTTTGCGCCAAGGTCATCTGCTTATGTTTAACTCCGATTTTTTCCATGACAATGGCGGGCGTTTCCTCTTTAGTTACTGTTATGATGTCCGGTGAAATTTCTCCGCTCGCCAACAATTCACCCCATCCCCATATGGAATGAATAGCTAAATAATTTGATGTTGGCTGATCAATGTCCCGGGTGTAGATAATACCACTTGCCGTTGCATCCACCATCTCAAGGGCTAAAACAGCCATGGGGGTTTCAATGTCTGACAGACCATAGTGGATTCGGTAATAAAGGGCGCTTGGCGAATATTTGCTTGCGATTACCTTTTTATAGGCATTCAGCATGCTATCTTCTTTCACATTTAAAATCGTCAGGTACTGTCCTGCAAACGACGATTGTTCATCTTCACACACGGCACTACTCCGCAGGGCAATCCTGATATCCCGATTTTTTGTCCATTGACAGGCTTTAAATGCGGTTAGAACCGCATGTTCGATGTCTGGTGGAATCCGGGAGTTCATGATTAAGGTCACCAGGGCATCAGAGGTGTGGTCCAGGGATGAAGTTGAATTGATATCAAGATTGGCAAGTTTGTCGTCAATTGTTTTTCTCAAATCATTATGTTCGATCAAATAAAAAAAAGCATTTGTGGTAATCACAAAACCACTGGGTATGGGTAGCTGCAAGTTTTTTTTAATGACAGAGAGTTGTAGCGCTTTTCCCCCAACCAGTAAACGGCCGTCTAATGGTATTCCGTCTAATTGAACGGTAAATGGTGGAGAAAAGTTATATTCCGGCGGTGCGAGCATGAACCTGATATAGAAATCGAACTTCTTGAAATAGTCCTTGAGATTCAAATAACGGGAAGGGCACATCTTGGACAGATCTTCTACAATTCCCGAGACAGATTCGGCCAACCGGTCGTATTTTTTGGCAATGACCTGAAAATCAACCCTGATCTGGTTATAATAGATTTCTTCCAGCTCTGCCATCACTTCATGTGCGCACTTGTCATAGGCCAGCAGTGATTTAAAGGCTTCGTATTTTTCTCTTAAAACCGTTCCAGGCGAAAATACCTGATACGTCCAGTATTTAAATAAGTTTTTTAATAGCACAAAAAAAACCTTGGTTATGGAAGATATTACGTTACATTACTTCTAAAGCGTGCCATTAATTCTATAACACCCAGATATAAAATTATAACGGACTGTTAACAAAATAGTCAATATTGAATTAATTTCTTGTCAGGATAAACGCATTTGATTTCCGTATAGCGTAGCGACGTCGTATATCTCTTTGAAACCGGCTGTCTGTTTGAAGAGCTTTATCACGCGTTTACTCGAGTCGAATGAGATAATGGCTTAAACAGTTAATGGGATAATTTAGCGACAAATTGTTCTTAATAACCTTGGTGCAGCCGATTCATACGGTTGCTTAACACATTCATATTTGGGGTATGATGCAAGAGATAGACGTTGCTGAATTACTGAACATTACTTGCACAAAAATTAAATCTGCCCTTATAGAGATATTATGATAACGGATGTCATAACCGTTACTCCAGATACGAATTTGATGATGATTTTAGCCCACAATTGATTGAGATGGTGAAGAGTAACTTGATAAATAGTCATAATTTTGTGTAAACAATCGCTACAGTTATTGAATAAAAGGCTACAGTCATATAACCGATTGATATTAAATATAAATATAACATTATCCTCGTTACATTGCTTCAATGTGTAGCCGGATTAATCATACCCGTTTCTTCCTGTAACCCTTCTTTTTTTACTTGCGCGAATGAGCATTAATAAAAGCATAATGATTTCAATAGGAAAAGACCAGAAAAATCCATCTGCTGGTATGTGGCATTGTTATTGCAACTATAAAGATCAACAGGGATCATCAGTTAACGTGAGAGGAGACGCTAAAATGAAAACAATAGGTGCCAAAGATCAAAAAAAGAAAAAGAAGCGGGTTATGGGATTCCAGGTTGTTGAAGATGAATGTATTTGGATGAAGGCCGGAATTGTAAATTTCCGGTTATGTGACAATGCCTATGATTGCTACAATTGTCCTTTTGACAAGGGGATGCGGCGTACAATGGAGTCCGGACACCCGACCGAAACGGAACGGAAAGAACCCGCGTGGGTTGAGCATTTAAAAACACGGTATCAGGGATCAGAGCGACCCTGCAGGCATTATTTAACCGGACGTATCGATGCCCCGAAGATCTGTCCCCTGAACTACGAATGTTTTCATTGTACGTTTGACCAGACGTTGGATGAACTGGATTTTGAGCAACTTCACAATCCGCCCAGCTACAATTTAGCGTCAGGTTATAGAATGGCCGACGGCTATTATTATCACATGGGCCACAATTGGGCTCGTTTCGATCATGGGGGACGACTCAGGGTGGGATTTGATGATTTTTTGGTGAAGTTATTCGGTGGATTGCAATTTCTCGCCCTTCCGCCTCTGGGAACCACACTGACAAAAGACCAGGTCGGCTTGACGTTCGGTCGAGGAGATCATAAAGCCGCAGCCCTGTCCCCGGTAACCGGTACGGTTCTGGCAGTAAACCATAAGGTCCGGGAGCATCCCGAAATCACCCATGAAGATCCTTACCATGAGGGATGGCTATATATACTGGAACCGGATATGCCCAAAAAAAATCTAAAGGGGCTCTATTACGGTAATGAGAGCATTCAGTGGATGGAACAAGAGAGCCAGAAACTGTTGAGTCTCATGGGACCGGAATATGAACAACTAGCAGCTACAGGTGCTCAGCCGATTGGCGACGTGTTCGGAAATTTTCCTGAACTCAGATGGGATTTACTGGCGAAAACGTTCCTTAGAACTGAGAAGATCTAAAGGAATGTTATCAAGTTCCTTTAGCGATTCTTCATTATCGGGCTGGCGAAGAAGACGATCTTTAAGAAAACTTGAGCAGTACCTGCAAAGATAAATGGGTGTCTCATCCAAGTCTTGGATACCTCCCGAGAAATGCATGAGGCACTTTTTTTCCTGGCAATGGAAAAGATTGAAAAGATGGCCTAATTCATGAAGGGCAACCTTCGCCGCCCTTTCATAAATGAGTGAAGATGGGGAGAGAGAGCCGTCTGGATTTTTGCCCAGTCTGAACATCGAAACCAGTGCGAATTTCCCCCCTTGTTTTGCCTCTCCAAATACGTGAGTAAAAATGGGAATAAAGAGGTCCAGATTGAGAGTACCGATGACCTTGTCATAATCTGTAAACCTCTTAGACTCAAATGCTTTGAGAATAATGCCCGCATTGTACTGAAGCCGTTTTTCATCAAAAGCATATTTAGGATGTTCCAGCGGTGGCAGGATCTGTACGGAAAGATTAAAATAGCCGGAGATATTTGCCGCGATGACCTTTAAGGCAATTTCGGGAACTTCTCCTAGAGGAACCACACCGACGAGTCTTTTCTTTGACCTCATGAAAAATTCGGGTTAAGACGTCCTTTCCAAATTAAACCGTTTAATCTTTTTATGCAGGGTAACCCGGTTGATTTCCAGGGCCTTGGATGCCTGCGTCACATTCCAATTGTATTCTTCAAGTATCTGTTGAATATGCTGCTTTTCAACCTCTTTCAGGGACAGAGGCCTTGATAAGGGAGCGGGAGAAGATCGAAGGAAAGCAAAATCCTTAATCCCGAGTGTCCGGGATTGGGAAAGCACTACAGCTCTTTCAACGGCATTTTCCAGTTCCCTGACATTTCCCGGCCAGTCGTAGCGTTTTAACAGTTCCATTGCATCACGGGTGACGCGATCGACCTGTTTTGTGGTTTCATGGCCGTACTTTTTAAGAAAATGTTCAATTAATAAGGGAATGTCCTCCTTTCTTTTCTTTAGCGGAGGGATATCAATCATGATGACATTAATGCGGTAAAAAAAATCCTCTCTAAAAGAGCCGTCGGTAATTCCTTTCCCCAAATCTTGGCTGGTGGCTGAAATGAGTCGGAAATCTACATCAACAGGCTCCCTGCTCCCGATACTGGTTATCTTCTTTTCTTCCAAAACGCGCAGCAGATCAATCTGCATTTTGGGGCTGATCTCTCCAATTTCGTCAAGGAACAGGGTACCCCCTGAAACTACTTCCAAAAAACCCTTGCGAGCTTGGGTTGCTCCGGTGAAAACCCCTTTTTGATGTCCAAAAAGTTCCGTTTCCAGAAGGGTGTCCGGTAGCGCACCACAGTTGATCGCAATAAAGGGGAGATGGGCTCGACGGCTTTTGGCATGTATGGCTTTTGCTACCAACTCTTTCCCGGTGCCGGTTTCACCGGTCAACAGTATAGAAGAGTCGCTCTGGGCAACCTCCGGGATCAGGCTGAAAATATCTTCCATTGCAGGAGACTGTCCGATAATGTTATCAAACCGGGTAATTTTCTCTAAACGCCCTTTCAGATAGTCGTGTTCGAATAAAAGTCTTTTTTGATGCGATACCCTCTCCATTACAAGAGAAAGTTGATCCGGCTTGAAGGGTTTAAGAAGGTAGTCGCTGGCCCCGATTCGCATGGCTTTTACCGCCGATTCAATGGATCCATACGCTGTGATAATAACAACGATGGAATCAGGGTATTCGGTTTTCACCTTTTCCAGCACTTCTATGCCATCCATTCCGGGCATCTTTATATCCACAAACAAGAGCTGAAAAGGATACTTTTCCAATTTATCCAAAGCCTCAAAGCCCGATGACGCAGTTTCCACCAAATGACCGTATTTTTTAAACCATTGGGAAAGGGATTCCCGGACGATTTCTTCATCATCCACGACCATGATGCTCATTTTTTCATCCATAGTCTTCCTCCATCACAGGACACAAGAGTTTAATGGGTGGGGAAATCCAAGACAAACGAAGTCCCCTCCCCTACCTTGCTATTTAATTTGATATTACCCCCATGGTTTTTCGTGATGCCATAGACGATAGACAGTCCAAGCCCGGTGGCTCCCCCCCCTTCTTTTGTTGTGAAAAATGGATCATAAATATGGTCAAGGGCTTCCTCAGGAATTCCATAGCCGGTGTCTCGGATTTCTATACAAGCTTTTTTTTGGTCGTTGTCTTGTTTGGAAATAACGTGCAGCTCCCCTCCCTCCGGCATGGCCGAGATAGCGTTAAAAATCAGGTTCAGAAAACATTGCTGCAATTGGTTGGCATCTCCTTTTGCCAGTAAAGGTTTTGTAGATAGTTTAGTAATAAGTTGAATATTTTGTAGTTTCATCTTGTGTTGCGTCAAGGTGAAGACTGCCTTGAGAACTTCGTTAAGATCTATAATATTGTATTCAATGGTGGATTCGCGGGAAAATGAAAGGAGACCGGAAACAATATTTCCACAGCGCTCCAATTCTTTGCACATGAGAGACAAATATTTTTTAAATTGTTCCAGGTCCTCAGAACTCGGCTTACCTTGGGCCAGGATTTCCTGCATTAAATGGCTGAATGTCAATAATCCCTGAATCGGGTTGTTAATTTCATGAGCACAACTGGCCGCGAGTTTGCCCAGCGAGACAATGCGATCTTCTTGAACCAGTTTTTGAAGATCAGATTTTAATTCCTTCACCTTCTTGTCCCATCGGTGTGACAATTCCTCTGTGATATCCCTCCATACCTCAATGACACGAAAAATTTCACCGTTTTGATCCTTTAAAGGATAAGTGACAATATTGCAGTATGTGGGTTGACCTTCTGGGGATACATGCTCGTGGAGAACATGTGCAGAGATACCCGTTCTCAAAGTTTCCACCATGGGACATTCCAATTCGGGCTGGTAACTCGAACACGGTGCACTGAACCCATGGGAGATTTCGTAACAGTTTGCTCCAATAACCTCTTCTTTGGATTTATTGACAGTTTTTAAGTATGCTTCATTTGTTTCAACGATCGTAAAATCCGTATTTAAAATCACAATTGCCGCCGTACTTTGCTGAATAAGAAAGTCTGAAAATGTCTTTTCAATAACCAATTGTCGCTCTGCTGATTCAAGGCTCTGATTAACGTCGAAGAGTCTTCTCATTAAACCGCCGATGTTGTGTTCCAGCACTCCAACCTCTTTGGGTCTGAAGCGTACGATTTCGAGCCACACTTCTCTGCTGCCGGTCAGATCAATAATGCTATTGATATTTTTAATCTTGAAAAGGTCCTTAAAATTATTGGTGGTATATATTCCCAATTTATTGGCCAAAACAAAACCTTCGGCCTCCGGGTTGATGTCACAAACCCCCAATATATTAATGTTTAGATAAGGTAAGGGTTCACTCTGGAGAAGCTCTATGAAGAATTTGCAGGCTCTGCCCCCGCCCACGATCGCCAGATTAATGGCTTGGGCCATTCCATTGAATAAGAAAAGTGATTTTTCCGTACCGAATTTGTTTGTTTGATTTTTTTCTTTCATGATTTAAACTTTTAATCTATATCGCTCATTTTTTAACAGGTCAAGTCGAATCCAAATTGTCCATTATTTTAACGTTCCTAAATTTTATGAATCCTGTTTGTTTTTTGCCTGAAACCCGAAACAAATAACAATAACAAGTTGCTTAGCTTTCACACAACTATCTGAAAATATCAGTTTTTGTCGTGGCAAAAATTCGAATACTCGGTTGACTTCCAATGGAGGATATGATTGATTGTTGATGGGTTTGTCGAAACTTAACTTGGCAATTTAACTGGCCCATTTTGATAATTTTTATACCATCTGATACAAGCCTATAGAGTTTTAAACGTGCTGAGATGGAGCGAGACCTTTAAAAATGTCAATTTTTGTTCAAGTTCAAGGAAGGCGAAAATTTTAACCACAGGAATACATTGAATATTTCGAGGATTGAAATTTGAGTCTGACGTAGAAATTGGGCAAAAAGGGGCGTTTTTCAGAGGTCTCGAAGCGTAATATGGATAAAGACACAGAAAAAGATTATTTGCTCAAGGCGATCAGCGCCTTCAACAGAAGGTTCATGGTGATTTCGCCGGATTACAAAATCCTGGCGTCAAGCTCACGGATACATGGGATAATTGACTCTGATATTATCGGACAACACTGCTTCAAAGTATTATACGACCGTTCTTTCCCCTGCAATAATTGTTCGATAAAAGAGGCTAAGGATAAAAGAAGACCCGCTTTAACGCCCAAGCAGGGGAACTCTTTAGACCTGGATGAAATGCCATGTTATTTTGCGTATCCAATCTTTTCGGGAGATGACATTGAAGCCTTTGTGAGCATGGATTTTGATCTTCCCACCAGAGGAGGCCTTGAAGAAAAATTGCATCGTTCCAATGCTTTTTTACGGAATCTCATTTTCAGTTCTGTGGACTGCGTTATTGCCGCTGATAAAAAAGGCAAAATTCTTATATTCAATGATCCGGCCGGTAACGTTTTCGGATACACTGAAGATGAAGCGCTCAATAGTCTCAATGTTCGAGATATTTATCCGGGTAACCAAGCATTTGAGGTTATGCGAAACCTTAGAAGCGAGGAATACGGCGGAAAGGGAAAACTTAAATTATATCATACCGATGTGATAACTAAAGACGGTGAAATCATTCCCATCAAACTGAATGCATCCATAATTTATGAAAACGGACAGGAAATAGCAACCATTGGTTTCTTTCGTGATATGCGGGAGGAGTTTCGAATAAAAAATGAGTTGGAAAATACCCAGATTCAGCTTCTGCAGGCGGAGAAGATGTCTTCTTTGGGGAAACTGGCCGCAGGAGTTGCCCACCAGTTAAACAACCCTCTAGGGGGAATTACGCTGTTTGCCAAGCTTATCCAGGAAGAATATGATCTTGAAGAGGGGGCTCAGGAAGACTTACGCCGCATCCTGAAAGATGCCCAAAGATGCCGTGATACGGTGAAGGAACTGCTGGAATTCACGCGACAGACCCGTCATTTAATGCGACCCCATGACGTCAACCAGACGATTTCCCGGACTCTTTTTTTGCTCGAAAGCCAGACCCTGTTCCAGAATATAGAGATAGAAACAGACCTGGACGCTTCCCTCCCTCTTGTTCAGTCTGATATCCAGCAGCTTAATCATTTGTTTATGAACATCATTCTCAATGCCGCCCAAGCCATGGAGGAAAAGGGGAGGCTCACGGTAAAAAGCAGCCGAATGCCGGATGGCGACCGGGTCTGCATAGAAATATCCGATACAGGTCCTGGAATACCCGAAGACATTCTTCCCCACATTTTCGAGCCGTTTTTCACCACCAAGGAAGAAGGAAAAGGGACCGGTCTGGGTCTCAGTTTGGCTTACAGTATTGTGAGAAATCACGCCGGCAATATCACGGCAAAAAGCAAGCCTGGACAGGGAACGACATTTATTATTAGGTTCCCCATTGCGGATAAGGGAAACGAAGGAGAAGAAAGTGGAGATAAAATCTGACGCCATAATATTGGTTGTGGATGATGAACAGGATATCCGGGAGGCATCTGAACGAATCCTTGCCCGAATCGGTTTCCAGGTTCTGAAGGCATCTCGCGGTGATGAGGGGCTGTCTGTCCTGGCAAAGGAAAAAGTTTCCAT
>JASFHC010000028.1:0-14612 GCA_050123435.1 Desulfobacterales bacterium | reverse complement strand
ATAAATGCAAAAGAAGTTTATCGTTCTCTTCTTCATTCATCCGCTGATGCCATAGTTATTTATGATCTGAAAGGAACCGCCGAATATATAAGCCCGGTATTTACACAGATATTTGGATGGACACTGGAGGAATTGAAAGGAAAACAGATACCTTTTCTTCCGGAATTTGAAAGAGAATCGACCATGGCAATTATCAAGGATCTTGTAGAAAAAGGGACCCCCTGCCACGGTTTTGAAACAAAACGATACACCAAAGACGGTCGTCTGTTGGAGGTCAGCATCAGTGCTTCGCGTTATGATGATCACCAAGGCAAGCCTGTCGGCACATTAGCTATACTCCGAGATATTTCGGCAAAGAAAAAGTTTGAAGCCAAGCTGCAGTATATGGAAAGAATGGAAGCCATTGGTACGCTGGCCGGAGGCATTGCCCATGACTTTAACAACCTGATGATGGGCATGCAGGGCAATATTTCTTTAATATTATATGACGCCGATCCTTTACCTCCGTATTACGAAAGACTAAAAACTATTGAGAAATTGATTCAAAGCGGTTCCGATCTGACCCGTCAGCTTCTCGGATATGCCAGGAAGGGCAAATATGAGGTTAAACCAATAAATTTAAACCAAATCGTAAAGTATAATTCCGAAACGTTCGGTAGAACAAGAAAGAATATAACCATTCACAGGGAGTTCGCAGAAGACTTGTTTGCTATAAAGGCCGATGAGTCTCAGATTGGGCAGGTCCTTATAAATCTTTATATTAACGCTGCGGACGCAATGCCTGACGGTGGTGAACTTATTTTAAAAACCATGAATGTTACCCACAAAAAAATGAAAAATAAGCGATATGATCCGAAACCCGGACGTTATGTCTTATTAGAGGTGACTGATAACGGTACAGGCATGGATGAGAAAACAATCGAGCGGATTTTTGAGCCGTTTTTCACTACAAAAGAGATGGGAGGGGGCTCAGGACTCGGGCTGGCATCTGTATATGGAATAATAAAAGGCCATGGGGGATATATCGAGGTCGATTCAGAGAAAGGGCATGGAACCACATTCAGCATTTATCTGCCGGCATCGAATCAATCCGTCGAAGAAATTTCGGAAACTTATGAACAGATTATAAAGGGTGATAAAACCATTCTGCTGGTTGATGATGAAGAAATTGTTATTGATGTGGGTTCTCAACTGCTTAAAAAACTTGGATACAATGTGATTGAGGCTGGAAATGGAAAAGAGGCGATTCAGTTATTTGGTGAATGGCGCGACAAAATTGACATCGTTATTCTGGACATGATTATGCCTGACATCGGAGGCGGTGAGGTCTATGACAGGATCAAGGAAATCGATCCTCAAGTCAAAGTTCTTCTTTCAAGCGGATACAGTATTGACGGTCAGGCAACCGATATACTGAAACGGGGCTGCAACAGTTTTATTCAAAAACCTTTCAACATGACAACACTGTCAAAAAAAATAAGGGAGGTTTTGAACAAAGGTTAATCTTAAAAGACTCACTTCAGATCACGTGTGTTCATAACCGACCGAAAATGGTGTAATTTGTTTTGATCATTTAAAAAATGGCGGTTGACTTTCAATGATGATTATGGTTCATTACCAACCTTGACCCGTGTCACATAAAACACAAAATTTAAAACTAAGATATTAAGGTTATGAGGCCGATCATGAAAAATTTATGCATTATCGGGATGTGCCTGGTTTTATTTTCTACACCGGTTTTGGCTGAGAGCAAGTATATCAGTGATACAATGAAAGTAACCATGAGGACCGGACCGGGGAATGACCGTAAAATAATATCTTTGCTCAGGATTGGAACTAAGGTTGAGGTAGTCGAGCCAGGTGACGAGTGGACCCTGGTCAGGCTGGCCAACGGAAAGGAAGGGTGGGTTATAAACCGTTTTCTTACAGATAAAATACCGAGTGATATTGAACTGAAAATATTGAAAAATAAATACGAAGTCTTAAAGGATAATACAACGAAAATACAGGAGAGAAACAGGTTGCTGAAGGCGGAAAATGAAAAGCTAACCACGGAATTTGCCGTGAGCAGAAAAGAGCTTCGAAAGACTACCAGCGATTATGAGGCCCTCAAAACAGAGTCAAAAGAATTTTTGGAGCTTCAGTCAAAATTTAAAGCAGCGTCTTCAAAGCTTGACGAACAGACAAAAAAAGCAGAAAAATTTGAAGATGAGTTAACAAAACTTCTCTGGAATCAGAATATTAAATGGTTTTTGAGCGGAGCAGGTGTACTTATACTCGGTTTTATCATCGGTTTTAGTACCAAACGCCAGCGCCGACGTTCATCTTTGCTATAAAAATTTTATAATTAAACTCGGAGGTTGTAAATGAACAAATTAGAACTTGTAGAGGCTCTTAGAGAGGAGGCAGGGATAACGAAAAACGAGGCTGAAGTGGTTGTAAATATGGTTTTTAGTGAAATGTCAAACACCATGGCCAATGGTGACAGAGTAGAAATTCGGGGATTTTGCTCATTTTATGTTAAACAGTATACAGCATACACGGGTAGGAATCCGAAAACCGGCGAAAAAGTTGAAATTAAGCCAAAAAAACTTCCGTTTTTCAAGTTGGGAAAGGAACTAAAAGAGAGGGTGGACAAATAAACAGCGCGGGTAAAAGGAGTTAACTTAAAATAAAGAATCTGAAAAGAAAATTACTTCTTATTACCAAACACAAAAACCAAATAAAAAACAGGTTCGAAAAAAGAACTCACTCCTGCCAGAGAGGCCCCCGCAACCTAAACACCTTTGGTTGTCACACGTGGTTTCGATGAGAACACTCAATCAAATGACCTCAAACGGATTCGCTCAGAAGTTAAGCCGTTGCATACTGTTTTTGAGACGGAACGTTATTCTGATAATCAATATACCCTTTTAAATGATAAATAAAAAACGACCCATACGTATTAAATTAGAGTGGTTGCTTAAATGGTTTTTACCCGCAGCTCTTCTTGTGGGCGGAAGTATGCTGCTTTACTGTCTATATGTTTCATCTCAAATCGATAAACGATTTTCCGCCCGTCGATGGAGTATTCCATCGAGGGTTTTTTCCGATGTCACCATACTATATCCGGGACAAAATATAAATCGATCACTTTTTTATGAAAAACTACATCGCCTTGGATACAGGGCAGTTCTCCATGAACCCCATAGCAAAGGAGAGTTTCACACACTTGGACCTTCCTTGGAGCTTTTTCTCCATGATTTTGAGATGCTGTCCGTACGCAGGGGGGGGATATGTGTGCAAATAAAGTTTGTGGAGAGCATGATAGAATCGATAATCAATATAAATAATGGTGAACCCATACCAATTTTGGAGCTTGAGCCTGAAGAGGTAATGCTCTTTTTCGGTCATGATCGAGAACGGCGACGGCTGGTTTCCATAGACCAGATCCCACAACATGTCATATATGCGGTTTTGGCTGCCGAGGACAGTCGCTTTTACCAGCATCGAGGACTTGATCCCATGGGAACTTTGAGAGCCCTTTATACCAATCTGCGGTATGCTTCCATACGTCAGGGTGGGTCAACTATCACCCAGCAACTGGCCAAAAACTATTTTCTTACCCCTGAGAGAACGTTTTTCCGTAAAGTGAAAGAACTTTTTATGTCTCTTACCATGGAGATTATGTATGAGAAGAATGAAATTCTGGAAATTTATCTGAATGAAATCTATTTGGGTCAGAAGGCATCAGACGCCATTAACGGCATTGGAGAAGCGTCCTTTTTTTACTTCGATAAACCCGTGGAGGAACTTTCACTGATTGAAGGCGCAACAATAGCCTGCCTTATTAAAGGTCCTAATTTTTATTCTCCTTATATTGATAAAACGCGTTGTAAAAATCGGAGAAACCTGGTGCTTTATGCCATGAAAGATAAGGGATGGATTTCCGATGAAGAGCTCGGAGACGCTTTGCTTTCTCCCGTAAACGCGGTCGGTTATGAGTCATACGGTAAAAAGGCCCCTTATTTTATAGACTATTTGGCTTATCAGCTAACAACCCTCTATTCTCCACAGGACCTGTCGAGTCTTGGACTTTCCATTTACACGACACTGGACACACAGGTTCAGATGGCCGCAGAAAAAGCACTGCAAAAGGGATTGGTAGGGTTAGAAAGATCCAATCCTACATTGATTCGTCAAGATCCCACAAAAAAACTCCAGGGTGCTATCATCGTTATGCAGCCAAAGACAGGCTATATACTGGCGATGGTGGGAGGCCGCAATTACAATATAAGCCAGTTTAACCGAATTACACAGGCTCGTCGGCAACCAGGAAGTGCATTTAAGCCTTTTGTGTACGTTAGCGGATTGGATAAATTTACTCCTGCCTCAATACTGTCGAACAAACCTAAGACCTATGAAGTAAATGGAACGGTATGGGAACCTAAAAATTATGCGCCTGTTTTAGAAGAAAAAATCAGTGTGAGAAGCGCGCTGGCGAAATCGATCAATTTAGGGGCCGTTGATCTGGCCATGCGCGTTGGCCTTGATCACATAGCCGCCACGGCGAACTTATTCGGCTTTTCCATACCTGCTAACCCTTATCCGTCCCTTTCGCTTGGAGCATATGAGGTAATCCCCTTAAATTTGGCGCGTGCTTATTGTGCTTTTGCTGCAGATGGTGTATTACCGTTCCCGTTGTCTTTGAAAGAGGTGCTGGACGAGAATGGAAAAATTCTTGAGCAAAGGCACACGAGTATAAAACGGGTTATCTCTCCTGCCAAAGCCTTTGTAATGAGTTCTATGTTGTGGAGCGTCGTGAAAGAGGGAACCGCTCACTCATTAAAGGATATGGGGATATGGTTTCCGGTAGGGGGGAAGACCGGCACAACCAACAACTTTAAAGACGCTTGGTTTGTGGGGTATACACCGAATATCCTCGCATTGGTATGGGTTGGATTTGATGACGGCTCTTCCGTTCATGCCTCCGGCGCCGGCGCCGCCTTGCCGATTTGGGCGGAACTTATGAGTATGTTACCACAATTTGTGTCAGGAAGTTGGTTTAAAGTGCCTCCCGGAGTGGTTAAACGGACGGTCTGTTCCGAAAGCGGACAGCGGGCCGTAAAAAACAGATGCCCACATCCGGTAGAAGAATATTTTTTAGCTGATAATGTCCCCAAGGACTATTGTCCGATTCATCGGTGGGGTTCGACTCCGACATTTTACGATAGGGGTTAAAGATGTTATCAACCCGTTTTAAATGGTTGCTGATACTTTGTATCGGAGGGTTTGGATTCGGTATCTTAGGCTGTGCTCGGGTTTCTTCAACGACTTCGACGCAACCGAACTGGAACCGGCATAAACAGAACGGGGAGATCGGGAGTGTTCCTGTAAAGCCGAGTCCTCGTGCCCTTGCCTCTTTGCGATTAACCGATCAGGGGCGACTGTTTTTGGAAAGCGGCAATCCCGACGATGCAATAAGGATGTATGAAAAAGCCCTTAACCTTGATCCGGCAAACGGACCGAACTACTATTACCTGTCAGAGGCCTGGATCATGAAAGGAAATATTGCACAGGCCGCTGAATTTAACCGGCTGGCAGCAATCTATCTTGAGGGAGACGCCAAATGGATGGATCGTGTAATGCAACAAAGGGAGAGGATTAAAAAAACGAATCATAAAAAATGGTAAAGGATGTTGACACTTAAATTGGACTGTGGTTTTTTGTATGTAATGTTAACGAACAATAACCCCATAACAACAGTTTAATACAATGTATCAATGGGCCTAAACCAAATGTTTATGTAAGTCGTATTTTGACGATTATTTTATTAAAAGATTTTAAAAGAGGCAATCCATGAATTTACTACGGCAAAAAGTTAAACCTGTTAGTGTTTTTATGACAATCTTAATCCTCCTTCTTTCAGTTCCTTATCAATCTGTTTTTGCTGCAATGATCGGCACGGAAACCGTGATAGATGTGGAAAGGGGGCAGGAAGCCCGTGACTATCTGAACCGAATGATGATCCGTGAAGACGTACAGGCGCAATTTACATCATACGGTATAAAACCACTGGAGGCTAAGGCGCGTCTCGACACCCTTTCTGATGCTGAAATCATATGTCTTTACAATCAGATAGAACAGCTTCCTGCGGGCGGAAGCGACCTGGGTGTAGCCTTTATTACAGTGGGAGTCATTATTGTTCTTCTATTTATAACGGATCTTCTGGGGTATACCGACGTTTTTTCGTTTACCAGATAGATCAAGAAATCGCCATGGGCAACTTCTTTATTTCAACTGCCCGACCTTCATTATGTTACCGGCTGTGACGGCTATTTACCAGGGAACGGTTACAGTCTTGTGAATACGGTGCAGGTTTGTCTGTAAAAAGCTTGCCAGCATGTTTTCTCTATAGCTTCAGCCAATCTTTCGGGAACCTGACATTTACATAAAAGTGCAATTCTTATATAATTTGTCCGGATAAACCGAAAACCAAACACCGTTTAGTAATGCCAAAGATATGAAAGAACAAAATTCAAATTTAAAAAAGAAAAATATTTTTAACTATTTTAAAAGGGGGGAGCCCATGCTTACAAAAAACAAGAAGGTTGATACCGGCAACAAACCTTCTACTCTCCAGGCAGCGGTGGAGGGAAAAACTATTATCGGTGAACAGATTATCATCGACGGAGCCATCCGGGGCAAAGAAGATCTGCTTATTGAGGGATCGGTCAAGGGAAGAATCGAAGTCGAGATGCACCACTTGACCGTGGGCCCTAAAGGACAGGTGGAAGCCGAAATTCAGGCCGCCAACGTGACCATCAGCGGCAGGCTCGTGGGCAATATTAACGCCGCCGAAAAAGTAAAGATTACAAAGGAGGCCGATTTTAATGGTGAGATCACGGCAAAGAGCATTTCGGTAGAGGACGGGGCTTACCTCAAGGCAGTTATAGAACTGAAGCGTGAACCGCACAAGAAGCCCGTTTCTGTGGTCAAGCCGGAAGACAAATCTGCATCAGAACCGGTGAAAGAATCGCTATCCCTGGCCGGCAAAAGCGGCAAGGGGAGTTAATCATTGTCCTTTTTTGCCACTTCTCCAGATCGGTCGCGGCAGGATTCAGGTCATGGGTTTAAAGCGGTCGATTATACCAGCAATGTCCTGCAGCTTTTTATGAAAGGTCTTGATGGCCATCCTACAGCACAAGTGCTCGACCTTGGACCTGTGTGCCAGGAGAACATCAGGTTTTTCGCCAGGCGGGTAAAAAGGTTATATGTTTGTGACATGTTCATCCGTTTGGAAAGATGCCTTGGCAAAGGTGATCCTGTGGATCGGATCTGGAGTGAACTCGACTACCCTCCCAAGAGCTTTGATGGAATCCTTATATGGGAACTGGCCGACCGTTTGGACGATGGGGAGGTTAGAGCGCTGGTTAAGCTGTGTTATACACTGTTAAAACCCGGGGGGATGACGGTTGTCCTGGTTTTGGGCGAGCAGGCGGCAAGATTAGGGGTAAACTCCTTTGTGATTGGACAGGACTTTAAAGTTCGTTTAAAGTCTCAGCATCATCTGCATCTTCCGATTCGCGGCCGCCAGAACAGAGACATTTTGGCCATGATGGCTCCTTTAAAGCCGGCCAAGTCTTTTATCTGCCGCCTCGGGTTCATGGAATTTCTTTTCACCCGCGACTGAATCGTTCGCACTGGAAAAATCGAAATGGTTTAGATCGTTGGTATTCGATATTTCGTACTTGAGTTTAGGGGGAAGTGCCTAACCCGAAAATTTTAACGAAATATTCGTGCTAATTTCCTCTTTGTTTTACTACATACATCAACTTTATTCTGTCTTTTGATCCGGATGCAATTTTCAGTGATGCAGGATTGAGTGCCAGGCCAACCGTTATCGTTCCTGATCTATCAATATTGTCCAGGGGAACTTTTTCCGTGTACAAGGTCGAAATATTTCCCAGAATGCGCTTTCCGCCGATCACTTCAACCTTTTCAGGTTCAATTTTTAATTGCGAAAGGATTATATTTTCAGGTAATTTCCCAACCCAGTCAACCTGTACCGGCAGCGCCTTTGTAATGGTTTTGTCTATCGTTACTTCAACCACAGACGGGGCAACCTTGCTTAAAAAAATCCCCGGCGGCAGAAAAATTTTTTCCTGTGTAATGGAAAAGATATTGCGGCCAATAACCGCATTGCCAAGATCAAGGCGTACCTGAACCTGATCAGGTCGAACGGATTTTATCAGGGCTCCGGATCCACCCAGTTGAAGCCGGACGGTGTTGACAGATGTATCTACAATTTCAAATTCAGGATCATGTTTCGTATATTCTACCGGGACTTCAAGGGTAATCAGTGTATCCAATCCTTTTGAGAAACTGAACCACATACCTGTTATAAACAAAACGGAAACCAGAGCCGCTATGCCGATTTCAAATTTTTCTTTACGCAAATTGGCCGGTTCCTCTTCGGTTATACCCATATGTTCCTGCAATACTTTTACTAGTTTTGCATCGTCGTCAATCTTGGTGATGGCGGAATTTTTTGCCGCAAGTATATTTCCGGTTTCTTCGGATACTACGATAGCCAATGCATCTGTAGACTCAGACAATCCGAGCGCTGCCCGGTGACGCGTACCGTAATGTGACGGCAGGTCGTTTCTGTGAGACAAGGGAAGAATAACCCCCACTTCGGTGATCCGATTCCCCTGAATTATGGCGGCGCCATCGTGCACAGGATTGTCAGACCAGAAGATGCTTGTGATCATTTGTTTAGATACCAATCCCCGCCACGGTATTCCACTCTGCATAACATTCTGTAAATCTTCCTTACCCGGAAAAACGATCAAGGCTCCGTTATATTGTTTAGACAATGCGTTGACACTCTCTACGATGATTTCTATAGGCGTTTGAACAGATCGTTGTGGGAATCCCCAGAAAATGGCCTTTAAATTTTTTGCCTGAAGAACGTCGCGGATCTCATTTCTAAAAATAATGATGATAATAAGGGCGGCAACAGCGGTAATCCCCTGCATGGCCCAGCTGGTTAAAATCAGCCCGAAAAAAACAGCTATCCGTTGAAAGACCCAAAGAAGCGCGATACCGGTCAGCACCCTGAAGACATAGGTCCCTCTGAAAAGGACATAGAGCCGAAACAGGATGTAGCTGTTTAACAGGATATCAATGAGATCCTGCCATCGAAAATGTGCAAGTAAAGACATTAAATATTTTCCAAGATATTAAGCTTGGCCCTTAAGTGCCTTGCATATGAAAGCCCCCGACTCGTTCAAAATTCAAGGTATTCTTTGTATTAAAACTTTTTTTAATTGTTAAGTTTATTTGGCTGTTTAAAAAGTTTGATCAATCCGTGATGGTGAATCTTACCGTATGAAGAATATTCTCTTTCTGATCGATGACTTCAACTCTCCAAGGGCCTTTATCAGTTTCACGAAGCTGAATACTGCTGTAGCTTGCCCAGCGAGGGGGCTGAAGAGTCAACCTTTTTTTCGTGGTCGGTTTATCTTTGTGAAACCATTTATGGTAGATAAAAGTTTCTTTGGGGACCGGGTCGAATGAGGTAAAACAGGAGACTTTTCCAATTTCAATGGAAAAAACAACGCCCTGGTTTTTTGGTGTAAAATCTTTTATTTCTTCGCACATTACTGCATAATCAAAGACCGGGTCTTTTGAATCCCGAGTGAGAAGAGAATTTCGGTTGTTTTGCGACAATACCTGCGAAGTGAGCAACAGATTGTAACAAATCAGGATAAATATGAATAGATAAAGCTTATATTTTTTATCCATGTGATTCGGCCTCATTTTTTCGGGAAGATAAGATAACTGTATTGTAATTTTTATTCTCCAAAAGGAATTTTACAATAACCCAACATTCCAATTTTGAACGAAGCCAACCAACTTGAAACCTATCGCTTAAAATATCTGATATTCAGATTTTATCAAGTAAAAATATTTTAATGGAATATGCAGAGCAAGATAGCTTCAATACTCGTTCATAAGGAATTTTGTAACTTCTCAATAAGTTATGGTGCATGATATAATCCTGTTAGCCCGTCTACAGGTAAAAAAATAATCCGTTCTGGAACTCGCATTAAAATGAGCTAAAAAAAACAGGTGCCGAATCCTGAATGAAGCTTACTATTTGACCTATTATTATAAATGGGCTATACTTGAAAAAAGTTGGTGTTCAAGGGGATAAGTACGGCACGACGATAATTTTTGTTTCTAAAAGGGGTTGTGGCTGAAGTGCTATAACCCCTTGAAATTATAAAGACTATTGGTACGCCTGGCAGGATTCGAACCTGCGACCTACGGATTAGAAGTCCGTTGCTCTATCCAGCTGAGCTACAGGCGCAAGGGAGACGTAAAATTTCCAAATACCATATACTTGCCTGTATGTCCATAAAATATTCATATGAATAAATTTAAGAAAAAACAGAAAAGTTTTAGAACAGAGCAGGATCAAAACAGCACTGCCGCCTATAACAGCGATGGTGAAAAACCGGAATATCATTCTGATGATACCGCTATCGTTAAGTTTGACCCGCTTCAGCGCTACCTTTCAGAAATAAGCAAGCACAAGCTTCTCACCAGAGAGCAGGAAATAGAACTTGGAAAAAGAGTCATGGAAGACGGTGATAGCGAGGCTGCGTATATTCTTGTGACCGCCAACCTTAGACTCGTGGTAAAAATTGCGCTTGAATTTCAGCGAGTATGGATGCAGAATCTTTTAGACCTGATCCAGGAGGGGAATATAGGGCTTATGCAGGCAGTTAAAAAATTTGATCCTTACAAGAATGTCAAGTTTTCATATTATGCCTCATTTTGGATAAAAGCTTACATCTTAAAGTTTATTATGGACAACTGGCGTCTTGTGAAAATAGGGACCACCCAGGGGCAACGAAAACTTTTCTTCAAGCTTAAAAAAGAGAAGCAGAAATTGATTGATCAGGGTTTTGATCCCAAACCAAAGCTTCTGTCCGAAAGATTGGGGGTATCCGAACGTGAAATCGTGGATATGGACCAAAGGCTTGATGGATGGGATGTTTCTTTGGATGCCCCTTTAAAGGATGATTCAAATACGGAAAGAGTGGAATTGTTGAACACGGAAGTAGAATCTACGGAAGATTGGGTGGCGAAAAAGGAAATGGAGAACCTTCTACATAATAAGATTGAAGAATTTAAAAAGACAATGACCTCGAGAGAGCTTGAAATTTTTGAACAGCGTATTTTTTCAGACTCTCCCGCGACGTTGCAGGAGATCGGTGACCGCTACAAAATATCAAGAGAACGTGTCCGTCAGGTTGAAAAGAATATTATTAAGAAGTTGAGAGAGTTTTTTAAACGAGAGATTCCCGATTTTGATTTTTATGACAGGATTAACATATCTGATTGAAACAGGATATTTTAAAAATGAAAACCGGCATTATAAAACTGCACCTTGTGGTCATGATCATTCTAATTTTCTCCGGATGTTTTCCTTATAAAAAGGCGGCTCAGCCATTCGGTAAAGACATGGAGGAGACTGAGAAAGAATCGTTTGCGCCGGAGAGTCGATATTACTACTTTACAGAGGCACAGTTACAGCGGAAGACAGGCAACTACGATAAAGCGATTCAGTATCTAACTAAAGCGATTGAAATAGATCCTGGGTCTACTTATCTGCGGTTGGAGCTAGCGACCCTTTACCTTCATATAAAACAGAACCAGAGGGCTTTAAGTATTGTTGAAGAAATTGTAGAAAAAGAACCCGAAAACCTTATCGCTCTTATTATGTTTGGAAGACTCAATCAGGGGCTTAATCAGTTTGATGATGCTATAGCGGTGTATGAAAAAATTATTGCCATCGATCCGAAACAAGAAAATACATATTTGCTTTTAGGCAATCTGTATATGCAGGAAGGGAAACTTAGCCGGGCATTGAAGACCTATAATCAGCTGGTTCAAAACTTTCCCGAATCATATGTGGGGCATTTTTTTATAGCAAAAATATACAAAGAGCAAAACAATACTGTCGGAGCCGAAAAAGAATTTAAAAAAACTTTAGAGATGAATCCCGACCTCGAAGAACCTCGTTATGAGCTGATCAGCCTCTATAAAGCAATGGGCGAGGAGAAGAAAGTTATTCAGTTATACCGCGAGCTTTTGAAAAAGAATTCAAAAAATATAAGAGCGGCCATGGAACTCGGATCTTATTATCATGACAGGGGAATGACGGAAGCTGCAGAAAAAATTTTTAAGGATCTGGGTGAGAGAAGCATTGCGCAAAAGGAAGTAATACGAAAGGCGGTCAAGCTCTATTTGAATACAAAAGAATATGATGCCGCGGCCAACATGCTAGAAGGGATGTTAAAGGGTGCGCCGGACAGTTCAGAGCTTCACTACATTACAGGGATTGTCTTTGATGGGAAAAAAGATAGAGACAAAGCCATTATGCATTTTAAAAAAGTGGCATCGGATTCCAGCTTTTATAAAGAAGCCGTGGTTCATATTGCATTTTTATACCAGGAACAGAAAAAAATTGAGGAAGCAATACATTTTTTAAAAGACGTTATTAAAAAAATACCTGATGATCCTGAGATTTTACTCTATCTGGGCTCATTTTATGAAGATACGAGGGAATTCGAAAAAGCGGAAAACGTTCTTAAACAGGGACTCAAAATTGATTCTGAAAATACCAAACTCCGTTTTCGACTAGGTGTTGTTTATGACAAGTGGGGCAAGAAGAAAGCTTCCATAGAAGAAATGAAGACAGTGATACGTCTTGACGAAAAGGATGCCAATGCACTGAATTATCTCGGTTATACCTATGCAGAGCTTGGGGAAAATCTGGATGAGGCCGAACGTCTTATCAAGGCGGCTTTAAAACAAAAGCCCGATGACGGTTATATTACAGACAGCTTGGGATGGGTATACTTTAAGAAAGGACTCTTAACCAAAGCCTTAAAATATCTGGAAAAGGCCGTAAGCCTGGTGCCTGACGACCCGATTATACTGGAGCATTTGGGGGATACATATCTGAAGATAAGTGATAAGGAAAAAGCGATTCAACTCTATAAACGTTCATTGTTGAAAAAAGAAAAAGACAGAGAGGGCCTTGAGAAAAAGATACGGGAATTATCCGGTAAATGAAATACTCAGCATACACTTGGCGCCTTGAAATAACTCTTTTTATCGGTGTATTATTTTTCTCGGCCTGCAGCACAATTGCTCCGGTAGTTCCCGGAAGTCCCGGTGATCTAAAGGCCTTATCTGAAGCCGGGGAAATTGTTTCTTATCTGAAAAATCAAAATCTTCATCTCAAAACCTTCAAAGGTATCGGCAGAATAATATTTTGGAAAAATGAAGAAAAAAATCTGACCACCCGGGTTGTTTGGGCAGGGTCGGTACCGGACAGACTCCGCATTGCACTCCGAAGTGTTTCGGGACAGCCTGTTGCGAGCGTTGCGTCTGATGGGCAGTGGGTCTATCTTATGGATCATACACGGAGTAAATTTTATAAACAGCACTCCGGAGATTCCATAATGAAAAGATTCTTCTCAATACCCGCAACATCTGAAGATATTGTAAATCTTCTGGCAGGCCGCATTTCTGTTGATAATTATAATTCCGCAGTTGTTCTAAAAAATGATCCTCCCGGTCCCATGTGCGGAAGTCCGTCATGCCGCATTGCGTTATCGAATCAAGAGGAGCCTTGTGCACATGAGCATGGATATATCCTGGTTCTTAAAAAAGGATGGGGGAACATCTGTCAGAAGATATACCTCGATGCAAGCAGAAAACAGGTGCGTAAGGTGGAAACTTTTTATTTAAACGGAGATCTGAAATATCGTGCGGAATTTAATACAATGCAGGATATACAGGGATACAGGGTCCCTTCCCGTCTAGTGCTTACAACTGATGACGGTTCCGGTTTTCAGCTTGATGTGGAAAGATATTGGGCCGGTGTTTCGGTTTCTCCATCACTGTTTGTGTTGACGCCGCCGGAGTAAACAATCTTTTGACACTGGTTCAGGGTTGAATAAATAATGAGATACAGGTGTCGATGACCAATGAACAGCAAAAGTGAAATATGCTTCGCTGCGGAGCCGACGCTGGGCAAACTGGCAAAATGGCTAAGGATTCTTGGCTTTGATACATCTTACGACCCCGGATTTTCAACGAAAGAAACCGTGGATTCGGGGGGGGAAAACCGTATTCTGCTCACCCGAACCGAGCGTGTCCGGGACGGCAGCTTCCCGCAAAAGTGTATCTTTATCACTTCCAACAATCCCTTTGAGCAGCTCAGAGAGGTGATTGACATGCTTGGCATTATTTATACGGATACGCGTCCGTTCTCACGATGTATCCGGTGCAACACCCGCATCCAACCCGTGGACAAGGATTCTGTGCGAGGAAATATGCCCGACTTTATCTGGCAAACCCACGATATGTTTCGGATCTGCGGCCGATGCCGGCGAATATACTGGCCGGGAAGTCATACCCAACGGAGCCGTGATATTATTATGAGGCTGTTTGACCGTTATGATAACCGTTAAAAAAGTTGTTGCCCTTGAAGCTCGGCTTAAAAACTGTAAAAATGTTCTCACCTTGGGGGTACGGCCTAATTT
>JASFHC010000027.1:0-14646 GCA_050123435.1 Desulfobacterales bacterium | reverse complement strand
GCGAATGGACTCGATGTATTCGAGCATCTCATCCGGCGGAATTTCTTCCAATTTAGGTCCTGCAGCCTCTTCCTTTTTCCGTGCAGCCGCCTCTTCTTCCAACCTTTGTTTTTCCTTTAATTCCGCTTCCATTGCCTGTTTGACATCATTGATCGCGTTCTGGTCAACTTTTGCCAGCTCGATTATCGATTTTTCGGAGACGTTGTTCGTAAGAAGGTGCTTCACCTTTTCTTCGTTAGACTTGCCCTCTACTGCCTCAAGCAGCTTGGCTATTCTTTTCCTCTCTGCACGTTCCTTTTCCATCTCGGTGTTCACCTGTTTCAACTTTTCCCCGGTAATGTCCAACGCGTTAGTAATCACTTCAGGAGCTACTTCTTCCTCAATGAGTAATCGGATACCTTTATCGTCGGGCATGCCTTTTGCCTTGGTAATGAGCAGATCAAGTTTTGTCTTCTCGACAATCCGTATCACATCTGGTCTACGCTCGGCTAATTTGAGTTCTGGCCATGTTTTTCCGAGGTCGTTGATGAGCTTATTCACTGCAAAATAAAGGTCAGCTACGTCCTCCAGTGTAAGTGCGGCGATCGCGGTGTTGAAATCCTCCATAAGGGGCCTTCCTACCTTGCGTGCGTCATCCATTGCGTATCTCAATTGACGAATATTGCCCCCATGACGCGAAACATTATAACCTGCGTTGTCAAGTTCACCCGCAATCCGTTGAATTGATGCTTCAAAGTTTTCCTCTGATAGGTCCTGCGAATCGAGCTCAAGGATATTCTTCTCGATTAACAACCAGAGAGGCTTTTTTTCTGTTGCGTCGCTTGTCGTCATTTTCAATCTCCTTTTTAATGTTTTATATCGAAAATAAATGCACCGATCGAATCCCTCCGAAACAGTGTCTTTAGCTCCCTCTATGATAAAAATAAGTTGATAAGAACCTGCTTTCCCAACCATAGACTATAGAGAAGCATCTAAGTGGGTCAAGAAAAAAACCACAACTTGTATGGAGCGGTCGGCCAGCGCACACTATTATCAATGAACGACTTCATCGGCATGAGTTTGGCGTATCGTTTTTCCCCCAATCGCAAGATGAGCAGGGCAGCTGTTTTTGTCCTTATGGGAATTTTGTAAATTGCTTTTAAATCGGCTGAAATTTTAACGAATTAAATCTTGAGATATCAGGACAAAAAAAACAAATATCAGCCGATCGCGATAAATTGAGAATATCAAACCGTGGACTATTTGCCACAGTGCTTGGTCATTAATACCAGTCATCTATCGTGAAATACAATAGACAGTTTTGATTTTTAGAAATTATGTAGAATTCCATATATTTTGGTCTGCCTAAAATTTGAGGAATATAGATATATTGAAACTATAGCACGAAAATGGATCATTGAAAAGCGTGTGCTTTCTGGTATTTGAAATACAAACAATTTAGCAGGCGTTGTGATATCTGTAAAGATTTTAGGCTTGATATTTTTATACTTCAAAGCGTAGTACCAGAAGCTTTAATTTTCCAAGATTCAATATTTTGTCAGGCAGCTTACCATTTAAATATAGCACAGGCGATCGAGAATCCGCCGCCGGTCGCGCAGAATAGAACTACATCCCCTGATCGAGGACCTTTACCTTCAACCAGTGCATCGTCAAGAGCCATAGGAATACAGGAGGCGCCAGTATAGCCCCATTTGTCCATTATCCAGTGGGTTTTTTCCAGTGGTTGGTTGAGCCGTTGCATGACATCTTTGATGGTATTGAGGTTCAACTGGGTGAAAAGAAAGAAATCAACTTCATCCACAGAGGCCAAACCTGCCTTGTCAACGGTTTGACGGATGAGCGGAGGCCAGTTATCGTTGTTAAAGGTTGTCGGAAATTTCTCCAAAAACTGCATAACAGGACGATTGAGGTCGTTGTCATTGACAGGAGAGGCTGCCCCGCCAGTGTATATCCCCCATGATTTATAGTACTGACCCTGAGTAATCAGCTTTGAGGCCAGGTAGCCTGGCTCGTCGCTGACACTCATCACTACCGCACCGGCCCCATCCCCAAAGAGGGTGCAGGTACGCTTATCACGATAATCGAGGAAGCGGGTCATGGCGTAGCCGCCAACGACCAAAACATTGTTGATGTCTGTATCGACTGTGATCTGCTTGGCGGAAATATCCACACCTGTAATCCAGGAGGCACAGGCACTGTTGATATCAAAAGTTCCGCTGTTCATAGCGCCCAGTTTATGCTGCAAAATGGCAGCAGTTGCAGGGCTGATGTAATCGGGCGTATCAGTGCCCAATATAATCAGGTCTACATCGACTGGAGAGAGATCGGCTCGATCTAAGGCTTGACGAGCGGCAGCGGTACACATATCGCTGGTTGTTTCATTTTCAGCCACACATCGCTCTGCAATACCTACATTTTCCCTGAGCCAAGCATCCACGTCTCCAACAAGGGGCTCAAATTCGGCGTTAGTCATGACGCGTTCCGGCACGTAGCGGCCGGTGCTGATTATCTTGGCATGGCGATTTTCCATTGGGCGTCCTCCCCATCTTTTTTTAAAATATAACGCAAGATCCCTTGCCTTAAGCTATACCGGAGGCCCAATCGAGTCAATAGATGATAACGGAACCGAATCATGTAAATTTTGGGACTTTAATTTTTGATGCTTATAAACGAAATCATAAAAAGTACAAATCTTGCCATGAGCACACAAATTGGTCAAGCTGATATATCTAATGGATATCCGAATATTGTCAGATTTGGTTTGAACTAAAATCCTGAGATGTAGGATCGAATTTCAATTTTTTCACTTTTTTTGTTTTTCTCGGGTTTTTCTTTACTTCGTAATTCGGGAAAATAAACGGCTATTGTTTCCTCTGTCCAATCAAACCCTTTTCGGTTTTCGGCTCCAGTTCTCTATCCTAATCTTTTGTAGAAGCATCTTGACATATCACTTTGTGGCATTAGATTGAAAATTAACAAACATAATGTAATGCCTTATGCTATAAACATAACCAACATAACATAAGAAGGCATTATGAGAACAACAATTTACATTCCAGATGAGTTGGTAGATGAGATTAGGGAAGCGCCATGGAAGGAACGTAAGTCAGTCAGTATTTAGTAGATTTACACAATGCCCAAAAAGCTACACCGAAAATTAGAGAGGCAGAAAGAATGAAGAACCTGTTAGTATTATTAGCATTATTATTAATTGTAGGTTGTGCTGGTCATTCAGCATCTTTTAGTGGTTCGATGGACAACCCGCCTGATTATTACACCTATGCTGGTGAGGGGTATAGTTTCCCTCAGATTTGGCCTATAGGTGGTGACATGAGATAGCATACCCATCGGGACTGTTTTCCGACCAATGGGTTCAATAAAATAACTCACGCCGGCTTGAATTTTTTTCTCCATTAAACTACCATAATGGAGCATTGATCTCAACTGGTAGCACAACATTAATCCAAGGAGAAAAAATTTCGGATAGGCAATTCAATGATTCGATTCGGACTGTGCTGTATTTTTAGAAAAGAACCGATTAAATTCCGGAGAACAACGGCCAAATTTTTAAGCCAATCTGATCGAAATAAACAATTGCATTATATTTCAGAAATTTGCGACCACAACGCGAAATCTCTTCTTGACGCTCTAATATTCTGCAATCGACATGATATTCAAGATTTTCGGGTCAATAGCCAGATCCTTCCACTTAAAACACATCCTGATGTCGGTTATCAGATTGAAGACCTCCCCCATTATCGAAAAATTATAGATACGTTTCGAGAGTGTGGTGCGTTTTCTAGGAAGAACGATTTCAGAACCACCTTTCACCCAGACCAATTCATTTTGCTTTCCTCGACTAACTCGAAAGTCACTCGAAGCTCTCTGGCTGAACTGGAATACCAGGCACAGGTGGCCGAATGGATCAATGCCGATGTGATCAACATTCATGGCGGTGGGGCGTATGGAAACAAAACCGAGGCCCTGAAACGGCTCGAATCTCGGATCAAAAAACTGCCCGACTCGGTTCGAACCCGTCTAACATTAGAGAACGATGACCGGGTATACACTCCAAAAGATCTACTGCCCGTATGCGTGGAGACGGATACACCTCTGGTGTATGATGTTCACCACCATCGATGTCTGCCGGACGGACAGAGTGTGGAAAAAACAACTGAACTGGCGATCCAGACCTGGAACCGAGAGCCGGTTTTTCATCTGTCCAGCCCTTTAAACGGGTGGGAAGGCAAAACTACGAACAAACACCATGATTATATCGACCTGAGAGACTTCCCGGACTGCTGGTTGAACCTGAATATTACGGTTGAGGTTGAAGCAAAGGCCAAAGAACTGGCTGTACTAAAACTCAAAAAGCAAATAGAAAAATTGCGTTGATCCTTGTCTAAACTCAAGGATCTGTCAATGCTTAGCTTCAAGTAGGATTGGCAGGAAATTTTACCGAGGCTATCCATGTAGAATTTACAACTTCATTTTGTTTTTTGAGGAATACCTATTTCATTCCAGACTTTTTCATGGGAAAAAGTGTTTGAAGCATATGGCGAAAATATTTCAATATGAGGAGGCTTAACGTTATGGAATCCAATATAGATCGCAGTGTTTTTCGTGACCTAAGTTATGGTCTTTACATTGTTACATCTAAGGATGCAGACCAAATGAATGGTCAGGTTGTGAATACCGTTATACAGGTGACTTCGGCCCCCCCTCGAATCGCAGTTATTATTAACAAAAAAAATTATACTCACGAACTCATTGTGAAAAGCAAAGTATTTTCAGCATCAGTCTTGGAGGAATCCACACCTATGACTTTTCTTGGGCCATTTGGTTTCAGATCGGGAAGGGATTTTGACAAATTGTCCAAAGTATCCTTCCAAGAGGGCATTACAGGTTGCCCTTTAATCACTGAGCATGCACTATCTGTTTTAGAAGCTGAAGTCATTGATCAAGTCGACCTCGGGACTCACACGGTTTTCATTGGAAATGTTGTTAGGAGTGAAGCCTTGAAAGAAGGCACGCCTCTGACTTATCAATATTATCATACGGTCCTCAAAGGCAAATCGCCTCCGAATGCGCCAACCTTTGAAGCTAAAAAATGATTTCTTAAAATTATTAAATCAAATTATTGTGAGTTGTTAAATGACAAAATCTAAACTCATTGAAATTGATCGTGTCGGTAAGATTTTGTTTGAGCTCAGTAACCTGGCAAAACATATCAGTATTACCGTGAAACTCTTCAAAGGCGTTCGAGTGGCCGTTCCTCATGGAGTATCATTTGATAAAGCCAGGCAGTTTGCTCAATCCAAAAGGAACTGGATAAAAAAACACCTGGATAAAATTGACCAAGTGGAAAAGGAACATGAAGCTTTTTCAAAGGATTTGCCTGAGATCAATAGGGCTAAGGCCAGAAAGAAACTTGTTAACCGACTCAATGAATTGTCCGAGCAATACGGTTTTCGCTATAACAAGGCAGCCGTGAGGAACCAAAAGACCAGATGGGGGAGTAGTTCTTCAAAAAGTAATATAAACCTCAACATGAATCTGCTCAGGTTGCCGGATGAAATGATTGATTATGTTCTTTTGCACGAACTGGTTCATACCAAGATCAAAAATCACAGCCATGCATTCTGGACAGAGTTAAATAAGTTTGTAGCTGATGCAAAAGGAATGAAGAAAAAAATGAATGAGTATAAAGTTTTTCTGATGTAATTTGTGAGAGGATGGACTTAACCTGACGCCAGAAAAATATGATATATACACTTTAAATTGAGGTGCTTGGACCTGCACTTTTGGCAAGATCACAAAGGTTTTGATAAGCCGGATTTTCGTGAGATCGTCTCAAAAGATCACAACGAATGACGGTACTGAGGTAACAACGGAATATCTGTAAAATAGGCTGGACTTGATATTTACAGTCCGAATTTGATATATGTCAATTTGCCTGATGTGACATCGTGGCAAAATATCATCGCAAGACCCTTACTTCAGGATTTAAGACCGGCATCTTTGAGCTTGCAGTAATCCATATGGTCACACACGTGATCGGCAAATCCAACGCCAGCTTCTTCGTAAAGACTGTATGCGGCATTGATCCCCTCTTCTTTTAGGATTGGTATTTCATCCTCGTAACGAACTGAAGCTGTGATCTGGCCTTGATAACCTCTTTTAGCCATCTGCCGGATTGCAAATATACTGGCTTTGGGATTCGGTAAGGCTAGCATGACCAGAGTAACCCGACTTTTCGCCAGTTCGACTCGCTCCCAGAAATCGCTATCCCTGGCATCGCCGTAAACAACATTTCTCCCTAATTTTCGATGTTGCTCTACCGTTTCAGTAGAAAAATCCAGTCCGATCACCACATCGCCCCATCGACGTCTCATTTCGTCAAATGCACTCGTTCCTACGCCACCCATGCCGATAATCACAACCTCAGCATCTCCGGTATCTATGGGCTTATCTTCAGGTAGACGCTTTGCGGTTTCGAAACGTTTCAGTCGGCCTGAAATACGCGCATAGAAAATGTGGGCGGAAGAATTCAAGGGTGCTGCCAAAATGAATGTTATCGAAAGCGAAACAGCGATGATAACCAGCCAATCGCCACTCATCCAGCCGTTAGCTACGCCGATAGACCCGACAATGAGTCCGAATTCACTGTAATTGGCCAAACTAAGCGAAGCAAGCATCGATGTCCGAGCACGCAGCTTGAAGCGTGTGAGGATGCCAAAAAACAGGGCTGCTTTGAACGGTACAGCCAGCGCCAACAAAAGCGCTATCACGAGGACTGTGGGCGTCGGAGAACCGGAAATGCCAATATTTAAAAAGAAGCCCACAAGAAAAAGATCTTTGAAGCTAAGCAACCTATCGGCTAGTTCACCCGCCTTGGGATGAGTAGCAAAGAGCATACCGAACACAAGCGCACCCAGATCTCCTTTTAACTTGACCATTTCGAAGCTGCTGTATCCGGCAGTGGTCATTAATATTCCAAACAACATCAGCAATTCGCCATGACCGCATCGAACCAAAAACCTGGATAGCAACGGCCTGATGATAAAAAGAAACGCTACAAGAACCGCTACCCATGGTGAAGGGATTTTTCCGGCAGAAACTGCTAAAAAAACAACCGCAATAATGTCCTGCATGATCAGTATACCGATCGATGTAGCAGCATGCCGGGATGGCGTCTCTTTCTTTTCCTCTAGCACTTTAACCGCAAAAACCGTACTCGAAAAACTTAGGGCAAACGCGATGAGTAACGCGATTTGCCAGCTTAGAAGATGAAAATAGGGCATCCCTGACTTACTAAGAATCCAGATCCCGGCTCCGAAGACGGCAACCGTGATGAACATGTGAATCGTTGCACCGGCCCATACTTCGGGTTTGGCAAGACTCTTTAACTTCAGTTTTAGGCCGATGGAAAAGAGGAGCAGCGTTACACCTGCATCGGCAATGTTTCCAAGAGTTTCGCTGCCCTCGACGCCTAAACCTTTAAGCACAAAACCTGCGATCAGGTATCCCACGAGAGGTGGCAGACCGATCCTGCTGGAAGCAGCTCCGAAGACAAATGCTGCAACAATCCAAAATGGGTCCATATTTGGAAGCCCTCCTTAAATAAGGTATTTTGAAAATTCGAAATAATTTTATATTACTTTCCTGAAACGCCATTATCCCAAGCTTTGAAATTATGGCACAAAGAAACGGCTGTATCAATTATTAAGCTTTTAGCACCAGATTACAATATGGTGGATATATAATTTTGTATTCTAGGCGATCAGATTTGAATCCCGTCTTTAGATCCCCAACATATTTAAGAGACTTTGAACTGGAATCCAGAGTTATGCAAAAATTCAGCAATACCACAATTGTCCGTAAATCTATTCTGTGATTGTACAGACGTAAGACATGTTGCAGATTTTTGAGCGAGATGATATTTTAAATGCTTCACAATCTATAATTTAGACTACATTGTTTTTACGGCGAGAAATCACACGAACTAAATGTTTAATAATATTTAGGAGGTATTTTATTGAAGAATTTGATGCCCGCAATTTTCATTGGGCATGGCAACCCAATGAACGCATTGTCTAAAAATAATTATACCGAGGGGTGGGCTTCCATAAGCAAATCAATTCCACGCCCCAAGGCCATACTTTCTGTCTCTGCTCACTATTACATACCATTTTGTATGGTAACATCAAGCCATAGTCCTCCAACAATTCATGATTTCAGCGGTTTTCCAAAGGAACTATACCAAGTAAAATACCCTGCTCCCGGAAATCCTGAACTTGCCCACCGTGTAAAAGAACTGCTCAAACCCACTATGGTAAGTTTTGATGAAAGTTGGGGGTTTGATCATGGAACTTGGTCACTGTTGAAACATGTGTTTCCCAAAGCTGATATTCCTGTGGTCCAACTCAGCATCGATGAGACTCAGCCAACAATGTTTCACTATGAAATGGGAAATCGGCTCATGTCATTACGAAAAGAAGGTATTCTAATTATCGGCAGCGGAAATATAGTTCATAATCTGGCTGTGTATAGTTGGAAAAACAAAGACATACCTCCTTTTGATTGGGCTATGAGATTTGAGAAATATGTTCGAGAAATGTTGATTGAAGGTGATGTTACATCTCTTATTAATTACCAAAATTTCGGAGATGACGCAATGTTATCTGTTCCGTACCCTGATCATTACCTGCCTTTTATTTATATACTTGGACTTCGCAAGGAAATGGAGAACGTAAGCTTTCCAGTACAAGGGGTAGATGGAGGCTCAGTTTCAATGCTTGCTGTTCAGATTGGCTAACTCATTGCCCAACGCTTTTTTCACCAGACCGTGCTCTGCGCGTGTTACACAACGGTCTGCAGGAAAACATCTTTGGTTTTAGACAGTTCCAATACATTTCGATTTTGTGAACCTTTGGTCTGTGAATCGAAATATAGGACCATAAAAATTCAGACATGAATTGAGAAAAAATTTATATCAATCATCGAGCTCAATCTGCATCTGATGGAAAAAATGAAAGATCAATTTGAGATTTCATAAAAAAACGGTCAGACATATTGCAGGTTTTCTGGCCGGCTGATATCTTGGGAATCCCACAACCGACAAAAGGTTTTGACAAATCAGATTTTCAATCTATCTGAAGTCGACATTATTATTAGGCTTTATTGATTTAATCAAATCAAAAGGTGGAAATATATAATGGAAGGAATGGAATATTTTTATGAATTATTTGAGGCCTTACCACGAGGTGGCCCAGGCGATGAAGAATCTACTCGAAGGGCATTCAATACGATCCCAACCCCCCCAGAACAGCCACTTATGCTTGACATTGGATGTGGTCCTGGTCTTCAAACCATTGAATTAGCAAAACTCTCCAAGGGCAAAATTATTGCTTTAGATAATCATCAAGCATTTCTTGATAAATTGATGGAGAAAGCAAAGGAGGAGGAGGTTTCAGACCACATTGTACCCCTAAATATATCAATGCTTGATATGGATTTTGAGGAAAATTTATTTGATATTATTTGGTCAGAAGGCGCTTTGTATTTCATGGGATTTCAGAATGGCTTAAAAAGGTGCCACCAATTATTAAAAAAGGATGGATTTTTGGGGGTGACAGAAATTGTGTATCTTGTGAACGATCCGCCGGCCCCTCTTATTCAATATTTTGAAAAAGAATATCCAGATATAAAAACTGTTCAAGCCAACATCGAATTAATTCAAAATGAAAGATTCCTCTTAATCTCCAATTTTACACTGACAAAATCAGCATGGCTTGATTGTTTTTACCTGCCGATGCAAAAAGAATTACTCCGTTTGAATAAGAAATATCAAGGTAACGAAATCGCATTAGGAATATTTCAAGAAATGGAAAAGGAAATAAATCTTTATAAAAAGTTTTCCGATTTTTATGGCTATGAGTTCTTTATAATGCAAAGAGGCAATTAGCAGATTGATTTATTCGTTAATACGACAGTGCCACTTTGATGTTCCCGGATGGGCTGGCCAACAGCATCAATTTAGGCAGAGGCTTTTTTACGAGGGCCGTACGACGCATCTACACCTTAAAAGCAGCAGCATTTAAAAGGAAAAGAAAAATTGGTCGCAAGATCCCTATCGATATTGATTCCAACGACATTATCCGCAGTCACTGCCCGAGCTACATTGATCCCCCCTATGGAGCGAGAACACGAATCAGCACGTGTGTCTCCATCGGTTTCACTGATCCCCACATGTATTTTGCCTATTGCAAGGCGGAATTTAATCTGTCCAAACAGGGCCTGAAAACCTTTGGGGCAAAACTTGATACGGCTCAGGAAGTCTTCAAATCAGCAGACGGAACAGTGCTATATTCGCCTTGTGTGGTGGTTTGTCATGATACGCGTTATAAAGAAAACAGTTTGACTGGATTGATTCGAATATTGGGGATCGGGAAATTTGGAGAATTTAGCACCTTCTCTTTTGAAATGGTGTAAAACCGGCTTATCGGAGAAATGAAAAGAAAAAAAATAGAATACGGAAAGGAACACATCTTCGCCGAATTCGACAGAATCGCTGTTCTGGGGGTGTTAAGGACTTATAAGCCAACGAATTCAGGCAAACGTTCTTTAAAATATAGACTGGAATTGGTCTCACATGACAAAGATGTAGATATCGACCTTGATCGAATAGCGCGCCGGGCCCACGAACGATATAAGATCTAATCGGTAAAACCTTATATCTGACCTATCAGTAAACAACGAAGAATAAGGAGTATTCAAAATGTGGTTTAAACCATTCTACAAATCGCCATTCTTACCGCGAGAACGATCCGCTAAAACACAAGTGTGAATTCTTCAATTCCGAAACAATAAGATAGGCCTTCTTGCCCTTAAAAACATCCTCTTGTTAACACTATAGGAAAGAGAAGTCGTTCCGATTAAGCTCTATCCGTTTCGTACAATGGAGGAGGCAATCCAATGGCTCGGTTATCGTGTTGATTCGCCTTCGCCGGAATACCCCGCAGCTTGTCATAGCTGAGCAGAAATCCCGCCCAGTGGGACTGCAGGGAGCTTCATATTAGAGATACATTTTATTAGTGCAAAATCCTTGTTATGGCCCTCCTTAAAACGCCTCAAAGAATCTGAAATCAGTCATTATTTCCAACTTTTAATCCGCAAACTAAGGTATCCCTTCCTTATATCTGTCTGGAGTCAATGTTTTACACCCACTTTACAACGATGCGTTTTGAATTGATAAAGGAGCTTTTATGATAAATTGTAAGTATTGGGATTAAGTCAAAAGGGTATACGAATTTAATTTCTGTACTCCGTCATGGAGCGTTTTCTCTGTATTAGAATCCAAATGCATTTACCTTGTTAGGGCAAAACCCCACGGTTGACTTTTAATGATAACGATGATTAAATATGAACTATCAGCCAAGCTTCGAGACCTTTTATTCGTAAGCCCCCGGCTTTTTTTATTGTACCAAAGTGGCAAAACCACAAAACTTAATATTCGAAAGATCTAAATCAAAAAACAAAATTTTGTCATTATGATTGGATTGAAGTGAAAACAGCACCGATACCCGAGTTATCAGAGCTATACGCTCAACTTGGCCGGAAACCGAGTCACGCACTGAAATATAATCAATACCAACAATGAAAAAACCCTTAATCCAAAAACAGCCCATCAATTTGCGAATGCTCTATGCGCTAACGCCCGTACTCATGGTCGGTATTTATTTTTTTGGATGGCGAATCCTGATACTGGTGGCGGTTTCTTTTGTTTTTGCGTTTTTAACCGAATGGATTATGGTTTCCCGGAGAAACGGCAAAATTACTTATGCCTGTTTTGTCACCGCGAGCTTATACGGATTATCGCTACCCCCGACCACCCCCTTTTGGATTGCGGCAGTGGGTGCCATAATAGCCATACTGTTCGGCAAAGAAGTTTTCGGCGGATTCGGCAAAAACGTATTTAATCCGGCTATTGTGGGTAGAGCCTTTGTTTACGTTTGTTTTCCCATTGAGATAACCTCCCAATTTGTGCCCGTTTTTCGAGGTTTCCCCGGCGGATTTTCACACTGGAGTTTTTCGGGATTACACAAGCTCCCGTCTTATTTTCAAGCCCAAGGGGTGACTTTGGTTGATGCCGTAAGCGCAGCCACCCCCATGTGGGCGAGACGAGAATATGGTTTTGTTACGGATCTGGTCAATTTGGCTTTCGGCAATATCGGCGGGGTATTCATCCATAAAGGCAATTCATACGTGCTGACCGCAGGCTCTGCCGGAGAGGTGTGCTCGATAATGATTTTGCTCTCGTGTTTTTACCTATTATACACGAAAACCGCCCAGTACCGGCTGTTTTTGGGTACGATTATCGGCGCCGTTGTCCTGAATGTCATATTGAGAAACGTTTTCGGATTAAATGAGGTTCCCCCGGTTGGATTTACCTTGTTTTCGGGAGCGTTGCTTTATGCGGCATCCTTTATGGTGACCGATCCTGTATCAGCGCCCAACAATAAAACGTCACAATGGATATACTCCGTTTTTATCGGCATGATGATTGTTTTATTTCGGTATAAGGCTGTGTTTGCCGGTGGGGTTGCATTTTCCATTCTTTTGGGAAATATGCTGGCACCTTCGCTGGACCTGTGGATTAAACGATATCAGGTTTACAAAAAACAAAAACAGGAATCCGCGTCATGAATAAAAAAAGCGCGACATATATCATTGGGTTTATGATTGTAATTTGCGTGGTGTTCGGCACTGGGGTGTCGGTGGTGCATAACGCCACACGAGATATGCTCGAAAAGAATAAAAGATTTCATAGAAACCGAATCATATGCCGGGCGTTTTTACTTCCGGTTTCGGGTGATATCGCAAGAGATTATGCCGAGGCTATTTCAAGACACATACGAATCAAGAGCATAACCGACGACAACCGAATCCGAAACGTTTATTGGCGAATTGATCCCGAAAACCCGGCCATCGGCTATGATTTCAGTGGAATGGGATTTTGGGATCGCATTGATGGAATTATTGTGTTGACGCATGATCTTGAAAAAATCATAAACATTCAATTCTTCGATCACAAAGAAACACCGGGACTGGGGGCTCGTATTGAGGAAAAATGGTTTACGGATCAATTCAAAGGCGTGTCCATCGCCTGGAACGAAGATGTCTCTGATCGGGTGATCATCGGACGGGCCACCGGAGCCAAGCCGGATAATCAGGTGGATGCTATTACCGGAGCCACCCAGACCTCCATGGCGCTGAAGCGGTTTTTAAATGCCGAGCTTGAACGTATTCGGGCCTTAAACATTGACGGAGTTTTTGGGGGATAAGCCCTGCATATAACCGATGCAAAGATGATTCAATGACCTCCGATTCTAAAAAAATATTTATACAGGGCATTTTCAGCGACAATCCCATTTATCGGCAAGTGCTGGGCATCTGTTCGGCATTGGCCGTCACCAACCTCTTAGCCAACACATTATTCATGTGTTTCGGGGTGATTTTCACTACGGCATTTTCAAATCTCACGGTTTCGCTGTTGCGAAAGCACATTCCACAGCGGATTCGCATGATCGTTCAGGTTTTTATTATTGCCAGCTATGTGATGATGGTTGATATCGCCATTAATGCAGTGGCCCCGGATATCCACCGGTTCATCGGCCCCTATGTGGGATTGATTATCACCAACTGTATTATCATGGGCCGTGCCGAAGCATTTGCCAGTCAAAATAAACCACTTCCTTCACTGTTAGATGGGATCGCTTGCGGGCTGGGATATTCATTGGTTTTAATTGCCATTGCCGTTGTACGTGAAATTTCTGGCTTCGGTACTCTACTAGGATATGAATTGCCCGCAACCCGGCTTTGGTGGCACCAATGGACCATAATGGTCATGCCGCCGGGCGCATTTTTTATGCTGGCCATTGTTACCTGGATCGCCAGGGCAAAATTCGAACCCAAGGAATAGTCTTACAGAGGATATGCCATGGACGTTTTACATTCGGGAGTCATTCAAACGTTCTTTTTGATTCTAATCTCAGCGACTTTTACCGATAATATTTTACTGACCCGGTTTCTGGGGATGTGCTCCTGTCTGGGCGTATCCAAAAAAGTGGATACCAGTTTGGGGTTGGGACTGGCCGTGATTTTCGTCACTGCTTGCACGGCCGCCATCAATTTTTTGGTATACGAGTTTCTGTTGATTCCTCTGGGCATCGCCTATTTAAAACTGATTGTCTTTATCATCGTTATCGCTGCTTTTGTTCAGTTTGTGGAAATGGTGATCGAGCGGGTATCCATAAAACTTTATTTCTCTTTAGGTATCTTTCTACCTTTAATTACGGTGAATTGTGCCATTTTGGGAACATCGCTTTTTATGCTCAACAAACCGTACAACCTCTTGCAAGCCTTTGCTTTTGGTTTGGGAAGCGGCTTGGGATGGTTTTTAGCCATCACTATCATCGGGGGCATTCGTGAAAAGCTCAACGAAGCATCGGTTCCCAGAGGTATGGAAGGTCCCGGGATTACCTTGGTTATTATCGGTATTATGGCGCTGGCTTTTGTGGGATTTTCCGGGATGATCAAAATTTGAGGGCTGCCTAATATGCTTTATGCGATATTCATGTCTAT
>JASFHC010000026.1:0-14655 GCA_050123435.1 Desulfobacterales bacterium | reverse complement strand
TTCTATTAAATATTTCAGGGATGAATACCAAGCCCATATCTATGAAAAGCGCTGCCCGGCCCTGATGTGCCGGCCCATGATCGCTTTTTATTTTGATTTGGATCTGTGCGCCCGCGGTTGTGACGCCTGTGCCACTTGCTGTCCGGTGGATGCTGTATTTACCACGAGCAATCGAAAAAAGGGAGTTGACCAGGAGCTTTGTGTAAAATGCGGTGAGTGCATGGTCGTATGCCCACCAGAATATGATGCGGTGAGAAAGGTATCCCCTCCGCACCTGGTTCCCCATATAGAGAAGCCTCCTGAAAAAAATAAAGAGGACTAGAGCTTATGCCGAAATTCCTTGTGGACAATAAAGAAATTGAAGCAAAACAAGGGACAACTCTGCTTAAGGCCTGCCTTGACAACGAAATATATATTCCCAATCTGTGTTACCTGGAAGGCATTGATCCCCCTTCGGTGTCGTGCCGGATGTGCTTTGTGGAAATCGAAGGTGAAAGACAACCTGTGCCTTCATGTACCGTTTTCGTCGAAGATCACATGGTTGTTAAAACCGACACCCCTGCGGTAAGGCAATTGCAACAAACCGCGCTTCGACTTCTTTTGTCGGTTCACCATGTAGATTGTAAGAATTGTCAAGCCAATAAAAAATGCGAATTGCAGCGAATGGCAAAATTCTTAAAGGTAGGATTAAAGCCCAAGAGCCTGGGCATATACCTAAAAAAGATCGAAATAGACCGAAGCCATCCTTTTTTGGATTATTATTCCAATCGGTGTGTGTTGTGCGGCAAATGTGTACATGTATGCCGTGAAAAGAACGGCCAATCTGCTTTAACCTTTTCAAAGCGAGGATTTGATACGGTCATAAGCTTTTACGGAGTAAAGAATCTGCCAACACTTGAGTGTGAAAACTGCAAAGCCTGTATTGATATCTGCCCGGTGGGCGCCCTTGCATTGAAGGAAACCCAACAACAAGAGCAAAAAGAATCTGCTCCCAATCTTCAGGGGGCGGAGGACCCCAACACTTCCTAAAGTCTGAATCAAACGTTACAGCCCCTTTATGACTTTTATAACTTTGGGTCGATATTCATCTTTTTTAGCCATCTCGTTTCCCTTTGACTTTACGAACATAACGATGAGCCCGAAAAACAGAAAACCGGTAATGGCTGATAATGATGATGCATCCAAATTAAAAAAAGGTGCCATTTTATTGCCTATGAAAGCACCCGCCATCAAGAACAGAATCGGCAACACATAAAGCATAAACGTCGCTTTTAACAACGGGGAGGTTTCAAAGCTAAGCACGACCTTTTCTCCCACCTTTGCCCCGGCATAATTGATTGCTTCCACTTCCATTTCCTTGCCCCCGCCCATGACATTACAGGAAGCCCGTGCACCACAGGCTTTACAGGCATGAGTTTTCGTAGTTTTTACCCACGCTGTTGAGGAATCGATCTTAATCACAATGCCTTCTTCAGTTGCCATAATATCACTATTTGAGCGTTGCTAGTATTCTTTTGGTATATTATTGAGCTGGGTCAGTGTAAAGACAGGGCCGTCCTTGCAGACATATTCTTTGCCGATGTTGCACCGGCCACATATTCCGATGCCGCACTTCATGCGCATTTCGAGGGACATGATGATATTATCATGGATATAACCGAGCTTGTCTAAAACCGGTTGGGTAAACTTGATCATGATGGGCGGCCCGCAAATAATGGCATACGTCTCTTTATCGCCTGGCGGTGCTTTCTGATCGGTAATGGTCGGTACAAAACCGATATGATATTTCCAGTCCGGGTCGTCCGTGCCGTCCACGGTAATGTGCATATTAATATCATTGCGTCTTTCCCACTGGGCCAGTTCGTCCCTGTAAAGGAGCATGCCCGGGGTTCGCGCGCCGTATATCACATGAATATCTTTAAATTTTGATCGATTTTTCGGATCAAGCATATATATAATGGACGAACGAAGGGTTGTAAAGGCAAAACCCCCGCCGATGATAACAACATTCTTGCCTTCCATAACATCCCAGGGGTAACAGTTCCCCAGAGGTCCTCGAATTCCCATGATGTCGCCGACCTTCATGGCGTGAATATGAGATGTTACCAGGCCCACCTTGTTTATGGTGAACATTAAAAACCCTTTTTCCGTAGGGGATGATGCAATTCCTATGGGGATTTCCCCCCTTCCGGCCACGGAAAGTTCGGCAAACTGGCCGGGGGTGTAAGTGAATTTTTCTTGGTCATCCGGGTTTAAAAAAACGAACTTGAATGTTTTAAGATTTTTATCTTCGGTTTCGGTTATTATTTCCTCGATACGAACCGGATAGGGTAAATAGGGATTTTGCACTGATGTAACCCCCGTTAAGGATTGATTGCTTAATATTTATAACATATTGAAAAAATGTTTTTCCAAGTAGAAAATTTGATCATACGTAATGCTCGTTGGAAGCCGGGCAAAGAATTCAAGGGCTAAGCTTCAAAATTATTCATCAAGTCACAAACCTGGCGGATATCGATGTTAACCGGACAGTGACGAATGCATCGACCGCAGCCCACACATTGAATTCCGTTTCCATATTTATCCACATAATACTTGAGCTTGTGCATAAATCGCTGGCGGACCCGCTTCAGCTTGGTATTTCTGGGATTGTGTCCGGATCCGTGCAGGGTAAAAAGCGGATACATACAGCTATCCCAGTTGCGCAACCGTATCCCTGAAAGTCCAAAGGTTTCGTCCTGAATATCGAAACACCAGCACGTGGGACATACATAGGTACAAGTTCCGCAGTTTATACAGGCAAACGCCACTTCTTCCCAGAAAGGGGCTTCAAAAAGTTCTGTTGTTTTTTTATCCTTTAATTTGTTTGTTGTAATACCGGTCATTATTTTTTTCTCCGCCGCCTGCTTCAGGGTTTCGATCTTATGGATTGCGGTTTCTGAATCTGTTCCTAAACTCCAGCCTGCGGCCGTTACCAACGTTTCTCCTTTTTGGGTGATTATTTTTAACAAATAATGATCTCCCGCATTAACAAGAAGCAGATCCAGTCCTTGTTCATTAAACGGCCCGCAGCCGGCGGTGGTGCAAAAGCAGGTGCTGCATGGGGTGTTGCACGCATATCCTACGAAAGTGGTTGCTTCATAAGATTGAATCCAGTAAGGGTCTTTATACTCGGGGGCATCAAAGTTCGCTTTCACCAGAAGAAACGCCTTGGCATCGCAGGGCCTTATACCGATAACCGCTCGAGGGGAATAATCCTTATGAATTTCTTTTAACATATGATGATCATCCCGGTTTTTATCCAGAGTAAATTCGAACATTTTTTCAGACTGGGGATAGACCATGGATTTTGCCGAAAGCCGGGTATTTAATAAATTCAGCTCCGGCAGCTCACCTTTGACAAGTTCTCTAAAATTATGAAATTCATCTTGCTTGACCGGACCGAATAATCGATAAGAATCCAATAACCGCTCAAGTCCTCGGGCCCAATCTTGCTTGTTAATGGTTATGACTTTCATCATATAAATCCGAACCTTACTAGATTCCATAATTCATTACCCACTCGCTATCTTATAAAATCATCCGGATCATCAGATCTGTATGTGTCGAGAGGCGGCCGTTGTTCCAGTGTCATACCAGCTTCCCAATCGAAGAGTTCCAGACAATCTTTTTCCAGTTTTTTTGTAAATATACGAACGTTTATTCCCATGGGGCAGGCGCGCTCGCATGCACCGCAGTCCGTGCAGCGCCCGGCACAATGATATGCCCTTAAAAAATGAAATGTTCGTGTGTCTATGGGATCGATGCTTTTGCCGACCCACTGGGGCCGTGATTCATCCACAAAGCATGTGGGGCAGTAGCAAAGGGGACATGCATTTCTGCAGGCATAGCAGCGGATACAGGATGAAAGGAGGTTGTCAAAATATCTCCATTTTTCTTCCGGGGACAAAGATTCAATGTTGCGGACGTCTTCGTACCTATCTACCTCCTTTTGCTCTTGGACAAGATCTCCTGCAAGTTCATCATATATTACCGGGTTGCGGTGAATGCACAACGCACAGTTATCCTGCAACACATCTTTTTTATTCAATATTTTTTCAACCCCTTGACCTTTGATTGAGATGGTTCCCTCCTCTTCGATCACATGCTGTATTTCAGTTTCAAACAGCGCTTGGATTTTACGCCGGTCAATCATTCCTTTGCACGGCACGCCGATAATAACGAGCTGATCCCGCTTGATCTTGTTTTCAAGAATATGGGTGACAATGTTTCGAGAATCACATCCCTTGGCAACAATACCGATTTTTTCCTTTCTGTCCGTAAGATAGTTTGCAAGATTGATTCCGCAGTTGCTGTCCCACACCAAGTTGACAACATCTTCAGGCGTTTTTACAAAACAGGGTTCATTCATCAAAGGCACGGTCCCCTTGCGGAAGCCGATGACCATATCAACTTTGCCCTCTTGTAAAATCCTGCGTGATATTTCCTTTATTTTGTCGATATATGCTAACATGTTAAGCCACCTTGGCTTGTGTTTTTAGAAAGGTTTTATTGGGTCCCAGAGCCTTGACCGCTGCAGTAACCTCGTTAACCACATCAACGAATTTGGTTGATTCTGCAGATGAGATCCATGAAAAATGCAGGCGGCCGGGTTCGATCCCCATATATTCAATAAGGTTTTTAAATAAAGCAAACTTTCTGCGTGCATAGTAATTACCTTCCAGGTAATGGCATTCGCCGGGATGTCACCCGGATACCCAGACGCCGTCTGCTCCCTGCCTGAAAGCCGCTAAAATAAACTTGGCACTCATGCGGCCGGTACACGGAATTCGAATTACTCGGATGTTTGGCGGATATTCCATTCGGCTCACACCCGCCAGATCCGCAGCACCGTAACTGCACCAGTTACACAAAAAACTGACAATCTTGGGTTCCCATTGTGACATCTTAAAAGTCTCCTAGTGCCTAACGCTGTTATATCACTTCATTCAAAGAAAAAATCTGTGCAAAAATCTGATCATTATCGAATCCTTTAAGATGGATTGCGCCTGATCTGCAGGATGCGACACACAAACCGCAGCCTTTGCAAAGCACGGGATTGATTTGCGCCCTGCCCGGGAAAAAACGGTCGTCTTCAGGAATAAAAGAAGGCGCCGAATATGGACAAATGGAAATACATACGCCGCAGGAGCTGCAAAGGACAGGGTCGGTCATTGCAACCGTTCCGCTCATAAATATATTTTTGCGCGACAAAAGGGTCACGGCACGGGAGGCGGCCGCCAGCCCCTGGGCGATGGATTCGTCAATAGGTTTCGGATAATGGGCCAAACCGCAAAGAAACACTCCGTCCGTGGCAAATTCCGAAGGTCCCAACTTGGCATGTTTTTCTACAAAAAAGCCGTCGTCATTTATGGGCACCTTGAAAAAATTAGCCAGTTTTTCATCTTTGTTCGGAACGATGGCAGACGCTAGGATTGCCAGATCGGCAGCAATTTCCAACGGTCGATCGAGAATATGGTCTCTGACCCTAACCTTGAGTTGGTCTTCGTTCAGGTCAATCTCTGGCTTGTTAGCCAGTGAGAATCTGATAAAGATAATACCCGCTTCGCGAGCCTTTTGGTAAAGATATTCCTGCTCGCCATATGTCCGGATATCCCGGTATAGAATAAACACGTTCATATCCGGACAGCATTGTTTTAATTCCAATGCACTTTGAATGGAGTGGGTGCAACAGACCCGGCTGCAGTATGGACGCTGGGGCTCCCTTGAGCCCACACACTGGATAAATACGGCTGAGGTGAGATTTTTTAGGATCGGGTCTTTTTCGATAAACTTTTTGTCGAGGTCGAGGTTTGTAAGGATTCTCGGGTCCTGACCATAATTATATTCCGAAGGTTTCAATTCCGATGCGCCGGTTGCCAATACGGCGACGCCATGTTTTAGAATCTGTGTTTCATTTTTTGAAAAAAGTTCCGATTCAAAATTTCCCACAAAGCCGTCAACACGGGTAATGGTCGTATTGAGATGAACATGAATTTTTTCATTTTTGTTAATGTCATCGACATAGCGGTTAACTTGTTCTCGGACATCTTCCCCTTCCGGTGTCCGAAATAGATGTAAAGCCTGGCCGCCAAGTTGTTCGCTTTTTTCGATGATATGAGACTCATACCCCTGACGGGCGAGACTCCTTGCCGCCGCCATTCCGGATATGCCGCCACCCAAAACCATTGCAGTCTGATTGACTTCCAACTCAGCCTCTTCGAGGGGTTCCATGAGGGCAACCCTTGTTACGGACATTCGCACCAGATCTTTTGCCTTTTCTGTTGCCAGTTTTGGATTATTTTTGTGAACCCATGAGTCTTGATTTCGGATATTGCACATTTCAAAGAGATATTTGTTTAACCCTGCGTTTATAAGTGTTTCCTGAAATAAAGCCTCATGGGTTTTCGGTGTACAGGAAGCCACCACCACACGGTTAAGATTTTTTTCTTTGATGATCTGGGTGATGATTTCCTGGGTATCCTGGGAGCAGGTATAGAGATTTTCGGTTGCGAAATCCACATACGGAAGGGTGGTTGCATATTCCGTTACAGAGGGCACGTCCACCACACCGGCGATATTGATGCCGCAGCGGCAGACAAACACACCGATCCTGGGTCGTTCGTTGATTACGTTAATTTCCGGGACAACCTCTTTTGACCGGGTCAGGGTGTTGCGGGCCGTGCTTAATATTTCACCGGCTGCAGCGGCGGCTGCGCTGGAATCGACCACGGACTGGGGAATGTCCTTGGGCCCTTGGAAAGCACCGCAGACAAATATCCCTTGCTTTGAAGTTGCAACCGGCTCAAAGGTTCCTGTTTTACAGAAATTTCCCCGGGTCAGTTCTATGCCCAGCCGGTCAGCCAGATGGATAACTTCAGGAGCTATCTGCAATCCTATGGATAAAACAACCAGATTAAAAATTTCGGTTTTCATTTCTCCGCTATCCGTCACATAACGGACTGCAAGGTCACCGGTTCCGGGTACCGGATCAATGGTATGAACTCGGCTTTTGATGAAACGCACACCGTGCTTGTCTCTGGCATCATAATAATATTTTTCAAAATCCTTGCCCGGAGTGCGCATATCCATGTAAAAAATAGCGCAATCCAGATCACTTGCAGCATGCTCTTTGGCGATTACGGATTCCTTGATGGCATACATACAGCAAACCGATGAACAATATTTATTGGCGCCTTCTGACATGTCTCTGGAGCCGATACACTGGAACCACGCAATTTTTGCGGGTTCTCGTCGGTCAAGAGGTCTCATCAGATGACCGGAATAGGGTCCTGATGCACTCAGGATTCTTTCAAATTCCAGGCTGGTAATCACATTGGCATACTTGCCGTATCCCAGATAATCGAGCCCGGATGGATCAAATCCCTGACTGCCCGGGGAAAGGATTATGGATCCAACATCGAGGGTGGTTTTACGTTCTTTGTCATCAAATCTTATGGCTTGTGCCAGACACTTGGTTTCGCACTTGCCGCAGCCGATACAGGTATTCGTATCTATGGTAAAGGCAAGAGGAACCGCCTGAGCATAATCTATATAGGTCGCTTTCCGGTCATCAAGTCCCATATTATAGGAATCAACGGCGGTTACCGGACAGTGCAGGGCGCATTCTCCACAGCCGGTACACTTGGCCGGGTCAATATAACGGGGGTGGTTGACGAGGGTTACTTCAAAGTTTCCTGATTCACCTTCAACGCGCTCTACCTCGCTACACGTAATCAACTCGATATTGATATGCCGGCCGACCTCGACCAGTTTGGGCGAGATCACTCACATGGCGCAATCATTTGTGGGGAAGGTCTTATCCAGCTGAGCCATCATACCCCCTATGGATGAAGACCTTTCCACCAAATATACATAGTAACCGGAGTCGGCTGCATCGAGGGATGCCTGCATGCCTGCAATACCGGCACCCACAATCATTATCGCCCCACAAGTATTATCTTTTACCAATTCCATATCGGTCCTTATACTGCCGCGAAAGCGGGTATCCTTTCCGTCATTCCTGTAAATTTGACCCTGCCTGTCTTTTCCAAGTCGGAAACCAAGCGAGAAATTAATTTAAGATCAAGCCCGGTTCTATCACCGATATCTTCGATATTGGTGACTTCTTGCTTTATCGCGAGATAAATAAGATTTTTATGATATTCTCTTTCCATTACAGAATCCAAAATGGCTTCATACCGCGTAACATCCCATTTGCGACCATATATATCCCCTTGTGAGATAATTTTTATTTCCTTGCTCATCATCCACCGCGTCGTTTCACCATCTAAGGTCATCTCCGCTGCATCCAGTTCCAGATCAAGGGGTGCGGGATCAAATTTTCCCTGGCTTTTAATGGAAGAAGTGACACGTGTGACAATATCCACAAAACGCCGGGCTTCTGCCGACGATACCCAAGCCAGGTGAAGTCTTTGTTTTCCGATGCCGGAAAGATCGAGTAGTTTTTGGGTCGCACGGATCTTCTTATCCGCCTGTACATTACCTTCCAGGTAATGGCAGTCGCCAAAATGTCATCCGGCCACAAGTACGCCGTCACATCTTTCTTTGAGCGCCTTGATTATGAATACAGGATCAACCCGCCCGGAACACATGACCCGTATGGGTCTTATGTTGGTTGGATACTGCAAACGCGAAACACCTGCCAAATCGGCTCCGGCATAGGCACACCAGTTGCACAGAAATGCAACTATTTTGGGCTCAAATTCCTCCATTATATCACCTAATGTTTTGGGCAAATGGTTATGTTGTTATTTCGTTTGATCGTCGTAAAATCCTTTAGTTTATCCGATTCGGGCATTTGAATATTTGAACCTTCATACAACCGAGCAAATGGATGCGACGATTTGCCGATCACGGAAATGAAGCATATCAATGGCTTTCTGTGGGCAAGAGGCGGCACACAGGCCACATCCTTTACATAACGCCATGATGTTTTTTGACCGATAATCGGCCCGATTGCCCGCTCCTAAGGTATCTTCAAGTATTATTGCACCAAAAGGACAGACTTCGGTACACACACCGCATCCGTCGCATTTTTCAACATCGATCTGGGATACCAGAGGGGAAATCCGAACCGTATCTTTTGCAAGTATGGTTACGGCTCTTGCGGCTGCGGCCTGGGCCTGTGCTATGGATTCATCCATGGATTTGGGTGCATGAGCCAGACCGCAAACAAAAATACCGTCTGTGGCAAAATCCACGGGCCGGAGTTTGACATGGGCTTCGGCAAAAAAGCCATCATCATTAAGGGAAACTTTATAAAGCCGGGCCAACGGAGTCTCCGGGTCAGGCACAATGGCGGATGCCAGTATCAAAAGGTCGGGCCGGATTTCCATGGATCGTCCCAGAACACGGTCCGCAAAGTTGACCTTGAGATCCTCCCGGTCCACCCCTACGGTTAGTTCCTTGTCCATGTCCCGGCGAATAAATGCGATTCCAACGGACCGGACCTTACGATACAGATCTTCCCGCAATCCATAGGGGCGCATATCCCGGTACAGAACAAAAATATTCATTTTGGGGTTAATCTTTTTGAGTTCAAGGGCGCTTTTGATGGACTGGGTACAGCAAATCTTGGAACAATACGGTCGTTCCGGAATGCGCGATCCCACGCACTGAATAAATACGGCGGTATCCAAGGTCTCTAAGGCCGGATCCTTGTCAATAAATCGCTGCTGCAATTCCAGACCGGTTACCACACGGGAATCCCGGCCGTATAAATACTGATTCGGCTTTAACTCTGAGGCACCGGATGCAATAAGGGTGACTCCGTGCTCCAGCATTCTGCTTTGGCCATTCGTTGTTATGGTGGTTTTAAAATTCCCGACAAAGCCGTCCACCTGGATGATCCGGGAATTTAGAAAAACATCGATGTTCCGGTCCGACTGAACCGAATGGATCAGTCCGGCCAAATACTCTTGAACATCTTCCCCACGCCAGGTTTCATGAACCTGTCGTGCTTGGCCCCCGAGCGTATGAGTTTTTTCAATTAATACCGTATGAAATCCCTGCTTGGACAGGGTGTTGGCCGCCGTCATGCCGGCTACGCCGCCTCCGATGACAAGGGCCGAAGGATTGACCGTCATGGTTGATTCGGCCAATGGTTCCAGAAGGGCGGCTTTGGACACCGCCATTTTCACCAAATCCTTTGCCTTTTCCGTTGATTTTTCCGGATCATCCTTATGCACCCAGGAACACTGGTTCCGGATATTGGCCATCTCGAACAGATATTTATTAATGCCCGCATTGATTAAGGTTTCCTGAAAAAGCGGTTCATGGGTTTTGGGGGTGCAGGCGGCCACAACCATCCGATTCAGTCGATGCTCTTTAATGACCCGGGTCATTTTGTCCTGGGTGTCCTGAGAACAACTGAACAGATTCTCTTCCACATACACCACTCCGGGTAAGGTTTTCGCAAATTCCACCACGGCCGGAACATTCACAACACCGGCGATGTTGGTTCCGCAGCGGCACACAAACACTCCCACCCGGGAGGGCTTGCCTTTAAGATCAATCTCGTCGGGCACATGTTCCCTTTTTGTCAGAGACCACCGGGCCTCGGCCAATTGGGTTCCCACCACGCCTGCGGCCGCACTGGAATCAATTACCGAAGACGGAATATCCTTGGGACCCTCAAAGGCCCCGCAAACATAAATCCCCGGCTTTGAACTGGCAACCGGCTCAAAACTGCCGGTTTCGGCAAACTTGTAGTGATTCAAATCAACCCCCAATCGTTGTGCCAGGTCCGCTCCTTGCGCGCTGACCATCAGACCCACGGACAGGACAACGATGTCGAAGGCTTCTTCCACTCTCTTGCCCCAAGCATCCACATAGCGGATCAGATGCTTGCCTGTGCTGTCAACCGGTACAATGTTGGTGATCTTGGATTTGACAAACCGGACGCCCAATTCATCCTTTGCCCGGTTATAATACCTTTCAAAATCTTTTCCGTGTGTACGAATATCGATATAAAAAATGGCCGTGTCCAGATCGCGGTTGCTGTGCTCCTTGGCCAGCATGGCTTCCTTAATGGCGTACGTACAGCAGACTCCGGAGCAGTATCCCTGGGCGCCCAGGTGTTCATCACGGGATCCGATACATTGCAGCCAGGCAATCTTGTCCGGTTCCTTTTTATCTGAAGGTCGAACCAGATGCCCGCCGTAGGGGCCGGAAGCCGAGAGAATTCTCTCGAATTCCAGGCTGGTTAGAATATTGGGGTGTTTTTTGTAGCCGAAGGTGTCGTGGACTGCAGGATCAAAGGACCGGCTCCCCTGAGCCAGAACAACCGCCCCCACATTCAGGGTAATTTGCTTTTCCTGATCATCGAACTTTATGGCCTGGGTGGGACAAAACTTTTCGCAGGCTTTGCATTTGCCTTTTTTAATGAAATAAATGCATCGTTCCGGATCAATAACGTATTTCAATGGTACCGCCTGGGCGTATTGCACATAGATGGCTTTGCGCTTGCTCAAGTTCCCGTCGTATGCATCCGGTACTTTTTTAGGACATTTTTCAGCGCACAAACCGCAGGCAATACATTTGTCCATATCCACGTAACGGGGATGCTGCGTCAGGGTGACCTCAAAATTTCCTTGCTCTCCGGAAATGCGATTCACTTCGGACAGGGTAAGCAGCTCTATATTAATATGCCGGCCGACCTCGACCAGTTTGGGTGAGAGAATTCACATGGCACAGTCGTTGGTAGGAAAGGTCTTGTCCAGCTGAGACATCATCCCGCCGATGGAGCTGGATTGTTCAACCAGATACACATAAAAGCCGGAATCGGCGAGATCCAGAGCAGCCTGCATTCCGGTGATTCCGCCGCCTACGACCATCACTTCACCGATCACATGTTCAGACATGGTTTAACTCTCCCGCTAAAAAAAAGAGCAATTCTTTGAATTGATATAGCATATCTTTAATCCAACCCTACATCATTATAGACTGTAAAAAAGCATGTCAATAAATTTATACCCAAATCTTGCAAGAGAGACGTTTGCCTGATATGCAATGCCATAAGCGAACGGTTGACAACTTTTTAAAGAACCGATTGTGCTTGATAGAAAACACAGGATACCATTAAAAGACATTTGATTTCAAAATATTGCATAATTTTCCAGAGGGTGGTCCAATGATGCAAAGTTACAAAGCAAGGGCGGTTAAAACGGCCGAATTTCTAAGATTTCGTATTACAGCACTTCCCCAAATCGGCCTTATGACCGGAACAGGCCTTGGAGAAAGCGCGAAGTTTTTACACATATCCGAATCTTTTGAATATAAAGATATTCCCAACTTCCCAACATCAACCGTTGAAAGCCATCCAGGTCGGCTTCTTTTCGGTGACGTGGACGGCAAACAGATCATGGCCATGCAGGGCCGTTTTCATCTTTACGAGGGCTACTCGGAACTCGAGGTCTCTTTTCCTATCCGGGTGATGCAGGAGCTGGGTGTTACGGTTTTGATACTGACCAATGCCGCCGGAGGTCTCAATCCCGAATTTAATGCCGGTGACATTATGATCGTTGAAGATCATATTAATTTGACAGGGTCAAATCCTTTGATCGGACCTAATGAAGATAGTTGGGGAATCCGATTTCCGGATATGATCAATGCATACGACAAAAGGTTGTCGGACCTTGCGGAAAAGGCCGGTATCCATCTACAGAAAGGAACTTATGCCGGACTTAAGGGGCCGTCACTTGAAACACCGGCAGAGGTCCGCTTTTTAAAGACCATCGGTGCCGATGCGGTGGGTTTCTCAACCATACAGGAAGTTATTACGGCAGTCCACGCCGGAATCAAGGTGCTCGGTCTGTCGACCATAACCAATGTTCACGATTCGGATTGGCCGGTTCCTGCGACCGTTGAACAAATCATTGCCGTGGCCGAACAATCCTCTCCTCGGCTGGAAATGATCATCAGAAATGTTGTGGAAAATATTTAATCCAATTGCAAGACCACAAACCTAAAAACACCCCGTCGCTATGCTGCACCGAAATCAAATACGCTTGTCCCGGGGTTCGTTAAAACAGACCTTGTATCAATTGCTTGTATGCATTATGATTGTATGATTATGTATCTTGCAAGAATGAAAATAAAAGATCAGACACATTATTATATTCGAGAAACCTACCATGATGGTTCTTATTTAAAAAGTCGCGATGTTTTCGATCTTGGCACCGACCCCTCTAAACACATCATTTATCTCGGTAGGCACGGCTATTACTATGATGAAGCCATTGAAGAAACGCTGGCACAATTTGGTCTGTATCCGGATCAGGATGAATTGGACGTTATATTCTGGGACTTCCTGAATCCTGAAATAAAGCGGGTAATAAAGGGATTTCATCGGTCCTTCGATAAATCTAAGACAGATTCAACGGAACCCTGGCAGAGTGTTCATATATTCGACAAACGCCGGATCCATTATCTAAAATTTGCTCAAATAGACCAGCGCAACTTAAGCAAAATGCCGCTCAAGCTATTTAAAGTGCTCCATGGGAAATCGCGCGATGAGATTGAGCAGTTCTTTCTGGTTCAGGAGCGCATTCTTCAGCCCAATGAAATGAGAACATATGTCTACACCATTTTTGATCTGCAGCGTTTTTTTCTCGATGCCATTGCCGCTCAAAGGCCACAGGATTTAAACCAAATCAAGATGGATGAATTTTTTATTGATGCCGTTTGCCAGCTTAATGAGGATAAGAATTTTTGGGCCGGCATGGAGATGTCCGACAGGCTAAAAGACTATCTGGTCAAATATGTGATCATGTATTTCGATTACGAATTTCCCCGGCGTTCCCTTTTCCAGGATTACCTTCACGAATTCATAAATCGCCATCGCACTTATATTCCGCCGAAAAAAGTGCGAGTGAACATGGAGGAAGCCGCAAGACTTTTTGAAACAAGCTGGGAAAAGTTGAAGAAGATGGATATCAAATGTTTTAACCGTCTATACCGGAAGATGGCCTTAAAACACCACCCGGATCAAGGGGGGGATCCCGAAACATTTGTGAGGTTGACCAAATACTATCATGGCCTGTTACAAAAGAAAAAATGATAACCGCCATAATTTTTTTGGAGTTTCAAGTGCTTGATACTGTTGTTTTAGAATCTTATATGCTGCAACGGGTTTTAAACTCCCTATAAGTGGTTTCAAAACAATCGCTTGACATTATTCTTACATTATTTAAAAATATGACCAAGGTGCCAGTTTGGCTTAATAGGGAATCTCGTGAAAATCGAGAGCGGTCCCGCCGCTGTGACCGGTGACAAAATCTGCAACATGCCACTGACTGGTTTTAACCAGGTGGGAAGGCGCGGAGAGTAGGATGAACCGGGAGTCAGAAGACCTGCCTTGACACTTACTCATCTTGAGACCTTTGAAAAGCGATCAATTTTTTTCAAGGCCAAGGAAGGCAAGAATTTTAACCGCAGGAATACAAGGAGTATTTTGAGGATTAAAATTTGAGTCTGACGATGGGATTGGACAAAAGGAAGCGTTTTGCAAAGGTTTCATCTCTGCGGTGTAACAGAGTGCTGTAATCATTATGAACGCAATAAAGGTCAAGTAAACTGGGTGCAGCCCTTCAA
>JASFHC010000025.1:0-14780 GCA_050123435.1 Desulfobacterales bacterium | reverse complement strand
AATTGCTCGACAAAAGTCCTGTCAGCAGGCGCAAAATCAAATTTGTCAAGCTCATGGGTAAATACCCATCTGATTTCTTCATGATCCAGCAATTTGAAATCACCCGTTTCCCAGGAGGTTCTATAGGCCATTAATTCTATTGTACCAAAATCATAAGTATGTATAGTTGATCCGAGATATTCTCCAACGTTCACATGGATATCGAACTCTTCCTTTAGCTCTCTTTTTAGACATGCCCCAGGTGTTTCACCGGATTCGACTTTCCCTCCGGGGAATTCCCACAAATTTGGCAATCGTGCAGTTGGTTTTCGTTTGGCTATAAGTAGCATTCCATCATTAACGAATATTGCCGCAGTTACTTTGATCACCTTTTTTTCCATTTTTATTATCCGATTTGAGAGTTATGGCAGTTATCTTTCCAGAAGTGGTTTCAAATAAACTGCGATTAGTTTTTCACCTTCTTCAGACGGTCCTGATATCCCAATCCTTCGTAAATTTTATAAATCATCTGTAACCACTTATTTGCTTTCGAGCTGAAGTAGACTTTGGGAACATGCCCCCGGCTCAACTCCATAATAAACTGGGTAAAGATGATCCACTGCATGGCTTCATCAATTTTATACAGAACGGAAGAATGGTAGCGAAATTCAATGGTGTTACGATACCAGTATGAATGAAGATTCAGGCCGTGATAGCGAGTTTTATCATAACGCGGATCCCTGGTTGATTCTATATCGTAACGATTTTCAGGTGAATACCAAAGTTGCTTGATCCGACAATTGCCTGTTTTTAATTCACATTCACAAATATCCAGAAAAGCCTTCACATCAATTTCCATGGGCCGGCAGGTTTCGGCATTCTGCCGATCTCCCGGTATGAGCAGATAAAATTGATCTTCGTATTTATGTACGATACGAACGAGTTGTCGAAGCTGCTCGCAGCCGTATTCCTCAAAATCAACACCGTGATGAACATGCAATCCGCAGGAGTTATCAATATCTATTCCATCGATATTACATAGAAACTGAAAGGCGCGGTAAGTTTGCACCAAGCCTTCAATACCGCTCAGAATAGGGCTGGTCAGTTCGGCGCCGCATTGAGTATGACCTTTGCCTCTGACCGAAGAATCTTTTTCAAAGTGCCATGAGTTACTGTCAACGCCGAAATCTATTTCGTAGTCCTTACAGAGATCTAAAAAGTGCCGGCCGTCTATGGCACGGGATGAGATACAGTATGGCTTAATGATATTACCGTCAATTGGGGTGATAACATAATTTAGGCCAAAAAATTCAATCTCCACACCAAAGGGTTGCTCGGTGAAGTACTGTAACATGGGGTATTTGGACTTGAGGTGTAATATCAGATTGTTAGATTCCGTCATCATCAAATTTTTCCTTAATGAATGTTCCTATAAAACACTACATCCCTCATATTTTAGTCTTTTTTTTTGGGGGGATTCACAATTTAATAATTTATTGATATTGCAACAACAAAATAACATAGTTCGCGCCAAATGTCGAGAATAAGTCTAATTTCGGCTTATTCCCCAATTGATTGTCCCAGCCCTTAGGCTTATGCAAACCGAACATGGAATGCCAGCCCTTTTGCACTTCTTCAGCAAATGATAAGGGCCCGACCACACCGATATCGAGCTCAAGTTTGTCAAGAAAAGTATAAGTATTCGAGCAAAGAACATCAGACAAACTTCTTCCAATGGATTTAATGGGGTCTTTCAGCATATGGCGAAAATCATTTTAAGTCCTGTTGACATTTAATATCTCTTCTTTGTAAAAAAACAATGTAAAACCTTTGTTGTCCAAATTATCAATGGACTTTTAAACTCAAGTTATATAGTGTCCGAACGAAAACTATGATTTTCCGTTAAGATCAAGGAAGACGAAAATTTTAACCACCCCAGTACGATCTGCCGGACCTACGGGGCAGGCAGGAATACGGATAGTATTTCGAGGATTAAAATTTGAGTCTGGCTCAGATATTGGCGGAAAAGACAGTTTTCATTCGACAGTATTTAGGAGCTAAAAATGGAATGCGAACGGTGTAAAGAAGCCATTTTAAATGGCGAAGAACGGGAGCATCACGGCCAGATTCTGTGTGAGGATTGCTTTATGGATTTGCTTTCTCCGGCCCGCACATGTGATCCGTGGGCGGTTCACAGTGCCCAAACCCTTGCCAAAAAGAGCGGAAGCCGTCTTGAACTAACTGAAATCCAGACAAAGATTCTTGAAATCGTCCAAGAGGCCGGCGGGTTAGAGCCCCATGCGATCGTGGAAAAACTACAAATTAAACCGGCGGATCTTGAACGGGAGGTTGCAGCACTCCGACATATGGAGAGGATAAGGGGAGAACTGAGGCAAGGGAAAAAATTTTTGATTCCCTGGTAGTTTGCTGTTCAACCTCTCGTAACATTCCTATATTCTATGGGATAACTCACAGAGACTGTCTATTATGGAAAAGCCTTACGATGCCATGGCGTTTGCCAACATTCTTCATCACCTCAACTACCGATGGAGTACAGAGGCCCTTGCACTGTCCAAAGGGGACAGGGCGCCCTTTGAGCTCTATCAGATATACGAACCGTATAAAGATTTCATCAGTCTTGATACCCTGGCCCAAATTGATCGACTGAGGGATGACGTTGTCAAAATCCGTTTGAAGCACTCCTTGATCGATCATTATCTTCGCCAGAGACTGCTTCCCCATGAAACCGAAATGCAGGGCTGGATGAGAGGGGCAGCGGCAGCTGTAAACGGAGAAAAAGTGTATTTTAAAGAAATTATTCCTTGGTGTCAGAAATCGAGTACCTATAAAAAAAGACAGATTCTTAATAAAGAGACCGGGGTCCTCTGCAAGTTTTTAAAACCCTTTGTCCTGAATTACTGGAACATGCTGCTGGAAATTCTCGAAAAGGATCTGAGTTACGATAGCTACATCCAATACTGCCGACATAAAAAAGGGATCGACTACCCATATTATTACCAATATTTTAAGAAGTTCCTTCGGGAAACCGATGAGATTTATTTCTCCGCAATGAAACGATGGAGTCGGGAGCGTTACGGGCTGTCCATGAGTGCTCTGACCCGGTTTGACGCCATCAACCTCCTGGGGCTCGGGGAATTTGATAATTTTTTCCCGGACATGCCGATGAAAAACCTGATCCGTTTCTTTCACCACTGGAATATCAATCTCGACAAAACGCCGGGTCTGAACCTTGAATTGGGGAGAGAGTCCGGAAAAAGCGCCCAGGCAGCCTGTTTCATCCTTCAAGTCCCGGAGGAGGTTTACATTCTCATGAGACCTGAGGGGGGGTGGATTGATCTCGAAACACTCTGGCATGAATTGGGGCATGGACTATCTGCGGTCTTTACATCCCCGGATCTTACGATAGTTGATCGGGACATGGCCACCAATTACAGCCTCTCTGAATCTTTTGCCTTTCTTCTCCAAAACCTGACGCTTTCCCCTCCCTTTCTTAAAGAATACCTGGAACTTCAGCCCGAGGTATCCAGCACGTTGGTCTATCATAAGGTGCTCAGAGATCTTTCCGTGTTCAGACGATATGCGGCCAAATTTTTATCCGAGTTTGAGATGTTCTCAAAAGGAGACCTCTTCGACGGAAATCGATATTCAAAGCTGATGACCCGATATACCGGTTTTTACCACCAGGCCTCAACACATCTTTTCGACCTGGTGCCGGAATTCTATTGTCTGGACTATCTTTTAGGTTGGATGGGTGAATCCATGATGGAAGACTATCTGCGCACAAATATTGGAGACCGGTGGATGTTCGAATCCGAAACCGGCGATATTTTGAAAAATTGGTGGGCCCAGGGGAACCGGTACGATATTTTTCAGTTTTTCGATCAAAACGATCTCGGACACCTGAGCGCGGACAAATTGCTCATGCGCTGGAGAGAAAATTTAACCTAAATCGAGCAATTTTTTACTCGATCTGCACCGATCTCTTGCGCATCCACATATAACTAAGAGCTACATGGTAAATTTACCGTTTTCATAAATGGCAACCTTTTTACCGGATGCAAGATGAGCTGAAACCCTTTTCTTTTCAGTATTGACAAGGTCCCAGTGCAGGGCGGAATCATTGAAACCCAGAGCCTTCTTTTTTTCTTTGGTTAATTTTTGTAAATTACCGTCATAAGTGTCTGAATAGGAAGCGCCCAGCGCCACATGGCAGTTGCCGTTCTTCCCACCGTAGTTCTCATCAAAAAGCGTGTTTGCCATGAATGTATTGATCTTCGAAAGTCTTTTGTCTGTGAGAGAAAATTCGCCCAGCTTGTTGGCTCCTTTATCCATTGAGAGCTGTTTGACGACAAAATCTTGTCCCTTCCGGGCTTCTATTTTAACCGCAGCGCCTTTTTTGAACTCAAGTCTTACGCCTTTTACATAATTGCCGCTTCGGAATGAGGGCTGATCTGCAAAATATATTCCACTGGTTCCTCTCCAGTCCGGTGATAAAAATATTTCAAAGCTCGGAATGTTGTGGCCGGAAATGCCGACCCATTTTCTTTTTTCCCCGGGTGTTATTTTAAGATCAGTATTTTCAGATTCAATATGATAGTAGTTTACTTTCATACTGTTGAGCCATTTTTTAATGGATGTTGCATTGTTAAAAATATTTTGCCAATGTGAAACCGGTGACGTCCTGTTGAGAAAACATGCTCTTACAATCTGTTCCGCATACGCCTTCAAGGAGAGTCTGGCATGCCGGGCCTGTTCTTTTGTGGGGTAATTGCATAAGGTCCAACCGAAAACGCCTGCTTGATCTCGTTCATCGAGAATATCTCGCAAATACTTTCTGGCTACGGCAGCCTTTCCAATCCTTTTGGGATCTACATCGCTTAAGTGGGTGATAGATTCCGGGGCGTGCAGAAAAATACTACCGTTTAATTTTTTAAAAAGTTCTTCCTCTCCTGGTGGCTGGAAGACAATCTGCTTGTTATTTGCAAGCTTGAAAAACTTTCGCTCCATGGAGGCGGTGAGACCGACGCGCAAGACAGGATTCATTCCTCTACCCAAGAGTTTGGCGTAAACAATTTCAGCCAGAGGGTTGGCTGGGATATTATAGCGGATGAGCACAATGTCTTTTTTTTTGAATCTGCCACTGCGAGATGTTTTAAGCCCCCATAAGAGCACATCCGCATATCTATCCAACTGCCTTGGGGTAAACATAATTCTTCTTCCTCTCAAATACTTCTTCTATATCTTTCCATATAGACTCAGGATAACACTATGAAAATTTAACGGCTTTGTTACGTCCGTTCTGCTTTGCAGCATACATAGCTGTATCTGCATTTTTAATTAGCGTTTCGATATCTTCTCCATCCTCCGGGTAACTTGATATGCCTAAGCTGATAGTAAGTCTTGGCAATTTGTCCAGTTTTATTTGAAAAAATTCTTTTCTCAGCCTCTCTGCGAGAATAAAAGCTAGTTTTTTGTTGGTTTCAGGAAAAAATATCACAAACTCTTCCCCCCCATATCTTGCGATAACATCCGTCTGCCTTAAGTTCTTTTGAAAAAATCTCCCTGCTTCCTTTAAAACCAGATCTCCTGCAGCGTGACCGTATGTATCGTTGACAGTTTTAAACTTGTCAATATCAACCATAGCAATTGAAAATGTTTTGTTGTAACGTTCAGACCTTATCAACTCATCCTGAAGCCTGGACATAAAATACCGTCGAATATACAGTCCCGTCAGAAAATCAGTAATAGCCACCTCCTGAAGTTGTGCCTTGTTGATTGCCACTGCTGCTTGATCGGTAACGGCTTTGAGCATTTCAATGTCAACTTCAGTAAAATGGGCGTCATCCCGTTTATTTGTTACATTAATGACACCGATAACCTCGTTGTAAACGAGCATGGGGATGCAAGCGATGGAACGGACAAAGGAAGAATCCGCCTCGATGAATCCCTTTTCACCCCTGGTATTATTTAATATTATTGGTTTTGCTTTTTGAAAAGCCCGCCCTGCCACGCCTTCTCCGGGCTTAAATTTTTTACACTCCACTTCTTTGTTGTTTATTTTTTCCTGGTATTCATGATCTTCCAATCCCTCTATAATACTGAGGCTCAATTGATTCGTATCAGGATCATAAAGCATTATGGAGCCTTTCTCTGCTTTGGTTATACTGATCGCCTTTCCTAATATATATTTGAGAAGGTTTTTTAAATCACTGATAAAGGTCATCGCTCTGCCGATATTGTAAAGAAGAGATAGATTCTTGAGGATTTTATCCAGTTCTTGCCTCTCATCTCGCCTTTTTATATAGAGATTACAAGCATTTAAACAAATAGATGCTTGGTTGGCAATATGTTTAATATACTCATATTCAATCTCATCGATGGGTTGACCGTTACGCTTCTCACCAATCGTCAAAAGGCCGATCACCTCTTGTTTCATTATAAAAGGGAACCACCATTCGGAACTCATTTTTTTCAGATTGTCGTTTTCAGAAAATTCCTTAAAAATCAGGTTGCCGGAAGCGTCTTTTATGGGGAATGGTTGTTTTTGAAAAATTTTTTGCCATAGAGGCCCTTTATTCTTATCAATTTGAAACGCCAACTCATCGAACCCGTAGCTGAAAACCAAATCGAAATTCTCGAAATCATGCTGATAAACAAAAATGCCTATAGTGCAGACTTTGAGCTGTTCTTTTACCAGATTTCCTATGGTAGAATATAGTTCCACAGGGTCAAGAATGTTGCATAGCATTTGATTTGCATTTAGAAGGTTTTCCATCTCGGAAACACGCTGTCTTAGATTCTCGATACTATCGGTTTCTTTTGCTGATACATTCATTGGCATTCTTTCATTCTATTATTTACAATTATATTCTTCTACTGCCGCGCAAACGGGAGTTGTGTTGGAATGAACGATCGAAGTCCAAACGAACCGGGGCAAAACCCACAGAAATTTTATATAATAAAATCAGGGTGTATTGTCAATGTTGATTCCCAACTTAAGAATTGCTGTGATTCGAAGCTCAAACCAGCACCTCGAAGCAGGTAAGATTGTCAACCGGTATTCTAATGGGTGTTCTAATATTCCTCCCGATAAAAAGATATCACTGGAGCCGGGTTTCTTATACAATGGATAGGGCAAGACCTTGTCAGATTCGTCTCTATCCTTGTAAGTTCTTCTCGATTTTTCTAATTTTTAATTTTAATCGATCAATGATCTGAGCAGGAGTTTGTTTACGTAAAACCGCCTGAAATTGAGCACCATAAAACCGAACCGCACTGATTCCAAGTATAATAATATCGTATGCTTTCCAGGAATCTCCTCGCCGTATCATTTTAATTTCTACGGGAACCTCTAATTTTTTCCAAAGCACTTTCACCCGAACGACCGCTTTTGAGTCGCTGATCAAGTCTTGACCGATTAGAATTACTTTCTCTTTATTATAGTTGTCTTGCAGCATGCTAAGATAAAAAACCGCCACAAACTTGGAAAATAGTTCTGTAAATTCATATAGTTGTTGTGGCTTGAACTTTAACCAATTTCTCGCCAGAGCACACCGGCAAAACTCTCTAAAATCAACGATTTGGTTTAAAATTTCCGACAGCTTTTGACGCTGGGTATCTTTTTGGGCAGTATCTTTATACATGGGATCATTTAATACCGTGATTCCCTGATCTATCAGCTTTTGCAATGTATCTAACGGCTGCTCCGCATAAGCAAAAGTAGAGAGTTCTGCAAGAATCATAACAACTGCAACCAGAACCTTTTTCATAGATGTTCCTGTTATAGTCCGTTTAGGAGCTTACTAAAGCAACATGGACAACATGTTGTCGATAATTGCATGGTACAAATTCATTTTGCAATAAGGTTTTGGCACGCGTTGGGCCGATCCCAATGAAATGGTGACTTAAAAAATCATTAGGGTAATTTAGCGACGAATAACATCTCCGTCTGTCATGAAAGAAATGTTTTGTCCCAGTAAAGGGTTGGGTTGATCTCATACCATGACAAGCCGGTCATCAGGGATTTCCGGGGGCACGGGCTTATAATCCCGCAAATGACAAAAATATCGACAATGTCATGAAGATCATAATCCATATTTGTCTCTTTGAAAAAAATTTCCAGCAATCCGGTTTCAAAAACACAATTGTCCGCATGCCTCATGAGTGTTTGCAATATGGTAATAAAACCACTGATATCTTCATGAACTACGCGGGTTAACGTCTTTCTGACAGCCGTGTCACAGGAAGGTTCCCCGGTCTTAAGCATAGTATCTAAAATAGCTTTGACAACAGGCGGGATAACGTAGGTGCTCTTTTTACTGAAGTCGAGAAGTCTGTCTTCCCATGCCGGGCCACTCCGGGATGTGACTGGAATCAGGATCCGCTCTTCAAAAGCCAACAGTATCAAATCCTTTTTTTGACTCTCTGGGATACCGATCTCTTCGTAGCGAATCGTTTCTTTACACGGGTTATCCTCTATAAGCTCTGTCAGTAAAAAGGCATCGCTTTCGGGGAAAAAATTCAAAAAGGAATTAAACAGGTTGGTTTCCCTCATGTCTTTTCAACAGTTGCAGGTTAAAGCTTTGTTCACAAGCTGGGAAGAGAGCGCCATCTTAATTGGTTTTTCCATACCGGAACAGGTTTTATCTGCGAAGTTCTTCTAATTTTTCGATGTGTGACGATTCTTCATGAATTATTTTTTCCAGGTAATCAATGGTTTTTTCATCCACGAGGAAGGTTTTCAACATTTCGTAAAATAAAATCGTGTCTTTTTCAAACTCTATAAAAATATCTATGAGCTCTTTACTGTTTTTAACCTGCGAGAAGTCAACATCGGCCAGTGAAAACGTTTGTTTTCCGATTAAATCGTCGATCAATAATGGATCCATCTCCTTGACTTGCGCACGATCTTGACTTTTGTCAATGTCATCTTTTAAGCTCAGTAACCAGTCTATATGCTCCAGCTCTTCTTCTGCAATCCCGAGCAGCAGATCTTCCAATTCAGGATTTTTGGATTGGCCGATCGCCTTGCGATAGACCTGTTCACCGTTTTTTTCCAACTGAACAGCGATTTCAATGATTTCGGTTATGGAAAACATTAGTGCGGCCCTTAGAAATCGTTTTGACACGGGGGTATCGTCGATATATCGCCTCCCGGTTGTCAATAAAATGTGGATTATAAGTATTTGCTTTGATTGATTTTAACAAAAAAACTATAATTAAAATTCCTATAATAGAGAAATTCCCGTGTCAAGAAATTATCTCTGAAGGGTGTTGTGAGATTGTTAAATTGCTGTTTAAATATGGGCAGCTTATGTTCAAAAATTAGACAACTTATCTGTTTAAATTTTTAACATATTAACAGTTGAATAACAATAAAAACTCTAAACTTAAAGATAACGGCTTGGTAAAAAATACTGTGAAAAGATTTGGTGCATACCAACATATTGTGTTAAAAGGTCGATCATAGGGCTATATGGTAGTCAATATTTTTAGCTTCGACTTTTTACGAGACCCACAAGCTTCAATTCTATATTATTTTATCTGGAAACCCGCAACCGGCAACGAGAAGCCGGTACCCAATCACAATTGGCATCATTATTGCTGTATTATTTCCTAAATCTTTCATAAAAAACGATGAGAATCTTCCCGTTACAATAGTGAAAAACAGTGGCTAATGGCCCGGAAATATTTGCAAAAACAAAATATCACGGCATTATATAAATCGGGCAGGGCAGTCGGTGAACGCTACAGAAGGTTCTAAATGGGGATGGGTCAATGCCTTAAAAGAGGATGAATGCTCACCTTCCGCTTTGCCTGTAATGAAAGGAGGTGACAAAGACAGGGCACTACATTGCAGAAGAACATCGCTCATAATGATTGCATAAAAGAAAGGAGGTAACATCATGAAGCATTTACTGTTTTTCTTGTCCTTAGGAGTTTTGATCGTTTCTTTCTCCTTGCCGGTATCTGCCGGGGAAAATAATAACCCCCTTACGCTTCTGAGTCCAGTCGGGGGGGAGCAAATAGTAAAAGGGTCGGTTTATCACGTAGAATATATGGCTCCCGGCGCTGACTGTGTTTGTATTGAAACTTCTTACGATGGAGGGTCTACTTGGGAATGTAATTGTAAACTCAACAAAACAGATGATAGTCAAATAGGCTCCTTCAGATGGAATGTTCCCAATACAACGTCTGAGAACTGCTGTATGCGAATTACTGACGTTTCCGGTTTGGCCTCATCTTATACTTCTGCTCCTTTTTCAATTTTAGAACCAGGAGATCTTAAAGCTGAACAGATTGTGGAGGAAGTTGATGAAAGCATGTATGAATGTTCAGGGGGATAGGATTCATCTGCAAATCTTTTACATTAAGGATTTAAGGGGAAAATATAGTAAATTATGGTCGTTATAATATGCGGGGTTAAGTTGACCCCGCATATTTTTTGGACAAAACAATTTTTTGTGTGCGTATATTTAAAGATTCCAAGTATCCGGCGCACCCAATCCCGTGCTCTGAATACGTTGATACTGGCTGATATTGCCTGTTGGCAGTTTGTTTATTATAATTACGAATTGCACCCGTTGCTCAGTGGATAGAGCAATGGGTTCTTAAACCTTATTCAATAATATCAATAGGCTATGTATTTATAATTAGTTGATTTACCTATAAAAAATTTTTGCGTTTTTGGTTTCTTTTGGAAATATTTTAAAAAATTTGACCTTGACAGGCACAATTTGGGCACAATTTAGGCACAGGTAAAAACCTGTGCCTTTTTATTTTTCAGCATTCAAATCTGATGGGTTCTTATTGCCGGATTGTACCTTATTCTAATGTGATTGAGTTTGTTATTCGATCCGTTAGAATAGTCGCGTATTAATTCAAACCCTGCTTTATTGAATCAGGCAATGGCCTTTGCAATACTTTCTTTATTAGCTCCCATGACCAGCAGGGATTTGACAAGAAGATCTACAGACACAGTTGGATCTCCTCTTTCCATTTTGGCAACTCTTGACTGGCTGGATTTCAGCATCTTTGCCAACTGTGCTTGTGTCAATTTGCTTTTTTTTCGGCGTTCTGCCAGAGCTTGGCTGAGTGACAGCTTAAGTTCAATGTATTGCGATTCTTCCTTGCTCAGACCCAAAAATTCATCTACAGATCCGACTTTATAACCTTTGGATTCTAAGATTTCCTTTTTCTTTTTATTCATTTTTCTTTTTTACCTTTTTTGACATCTGTTTCATAACGTTTGATTCTCTGTTTGCAGACATCATTAATCGATTTTGGGGTTTTGTTTGTCTTTTTTACAAAATCTCTAAGATTAATATCGCATCGGCGAATATTCGGTAGATTATTCGCCACGTCAGATTCTTATCGTTTATTCTCAATTCATAACACCGTGTCCCTATGGATGGCATTGGGCGTGACTGCGGAAGTGATAACTTTATGCCTTTTTGGATTTGCCGCAACAAATATCCCGCTTCTATTCGAGCGTTTTCGGTAAAGGGGGGCGTCGTAATCTCACCATGCATCCATACAAGCGGTTTATCCTTTGAACTCATATTGCAAAAATATGTCATATCTGACATATTGCCAACATATTTATTTAAAAACTATCTTCTTTATCTTTGATAAATGAAATGGCAATTGATTAAAAACCCAAAAAATATTAAAAGTTATGATTATTAATTTCTAAGGAAAATATATTAGAGTCCGTTTTGAAAAATCAAAAAGTAATCAATGCGCATCCAGGATGTATGAGAGACGGATGAGAGGATATCGATCAATAGGATACAAAATTTGAAAATAAAGCAAATAGATAAAAGTAGAATTTTGGCAACAAATTCGATCAAGATCTTCAATGAGAAAAAGATGTGTGAAAAACGATTCTGAAACATCATCGGGTAAATAAGCGAAAATCTGATTAAGCTTTAGGATAAATATTATGGAGCAGGTTCTGGTATTTTACTCTAAGCCGTGAATAAGCGACCAGCAGTTTATCGTTTCTTTTGCGCTACAAAAGAATAAGTTTTTCCAACTTGCGGCCCACAGGGTAGCCTGCAACCGGTTGGCAACATTTATCTTGCTGTAGATGTTATAGATATGACTATTGACCGTGTGGTAGCTGATGCCCAGAGTATCCGCAATTTTTCTACTGATGTGTCCTGAAACGATTAAAGTGAGAATTTCTTTTTCTCTCGATGTTAATAAATCTTCGGCGTATTTTTTTTCTGGCGAGTTGGCTGAGGATTTTGGTTCCAAAAGGCACTTTGTCATTATTCTTCTAGAATACCATAAATCTCCGTTTAAAATTGCAACAATGCCTTTAAGAATGGTTGTAGGGGGATCACTATAATAAAAAACGCCTTCAACGTTATAGCCTATGGCCATTTTTTCAATTTTTGTTTTAGAATCAACGTTGAAAAGGGCAACAAAGCAATGGGATGGATCTGATTCCTTCAGAGAATTGATCCCCTGCCAAAAATTTTTCATATCAATACTTTTGTAGTCGATAAGGAAAAATATCGACTGTGCCGATTCATTTTCGCAAACAAGGTGTTCTGATTTAAATTTTGATAAACATTTGCCTTTTATGCCTATCTTATCTTTCAGAAACGAGAGCAAAAGTTCATTCTGAAGCATATTGTTCCCGATAATGTGGATGAAAGCGTCGGGCACTGATTCAGCGCTTCTTTTTCGCTGTTTCATCGAACTCCCCGTTTTCATATCAAGGATTAATTCAAAAACATTTCAAGAGTTAAAAAGAATGCATCGTGTTGATCGTCGCAATACTTTAAGCCTTCATACTGTTTGATAGCAGCTGGATTGGCTAAATGAGCAGATGAATAGCCTGCATCCATAAGACCGTCTACCAGCCAGTACCAGTTGTAGGTGGATTCAACCACAAATCCTTTGAGTTGATCCCGAAAAGGATCTAATGTTTTTAAAATGTGTTCAAGATGATTCGGAACTCTTTTCTTGAACACCCGATTGAACGCTTTGTCCATAATGCCGATGTAAGTATTCCTTGAATGAAGATCTAATCCAGCGTATAGTTCCATTGAGCACCTCCTGTTGTTAAAGGGTTGTTAATAGCCTAAACACCTATAACAAATCGTATCTTTTTTTTGCGATCGGGAGGTGCCTTTTAGATGATTATCAAGATATCTGTCTCGGATATAATCCATGAAATTAGACATTTTCACTATATTTTCTTTGGATTCGTAAATGTATTTTTGCAAAAATCTAATACTTTAGTATTAGAAATTTCTAATACCCTCTCCCTCAATCTAGTACCTTTTACCTAGAAAACTTACCATGAAAAATACGAATAAAATCATACTTTATTCGTATTTACATCTTTATATGGATATTGGTAAAAGATATATGGTTGAATAGATTCTGAAATGAATATCGTTTTTAAAATAAGCCAAACTGAAGAGAAACGGGAAAAGGGGGGGTGATATGAAGAAGTTGTTAGTTTTTTTATGTCCTAAAATAATAATTATTTATTGATACGCAGATGTTTTTCAATATTACAAAGGAGTCGGTTCTGAAAGTTCACCTTCCATCTCTTATCATTTTCCTCGTCAGTAACATCTTGCTCCTGATCTCATTCTGAATCAGTTTTTCTTTATCCGATATTTTGTCACTTTAATCATTTAATTTCGATTCAGGGGGTTACTCCATGATAAAAACATTGAGTAAATTCAGGATGGTGAAATACTGTTTGTTTTTGAATGTGATTTTCTTACTTCTTAGCTTGTGCATTGTTAACGGTTCGTTCGCTGACGAAAAAGAAGCTGAGGACTTTCCTTGGGAGATTTTTTATCCTGCTATCATCAAGAAATCAATGGATAAGGATAAGGATGGTTATACAAAAGAGCAGGGAGATTGTAACGATTCGGACCCCACTATCAATCCAGGCGCCACCGAAATCTGTGGAGATGGGATCGATCAGGATTGTGATGGTAGTGACCTGCCATGTTTAACATGTTCTGACATTGCTGGATATTGGAAGGGATATTATACTGAATATCATTGTAGCGGAATAGTTGTTCATGAAGATTTTTCAATGAGAATTAAAAATGATTGCTCTTTTTATTTTCATTTCGTTTTTGGTAATGTTAACGGCACGTGGACAATATCTAATTATACCATCAGTTCGACTGTTGATCCTGGTACTGGTCAGTGCGGTTTATACACAAATATAGCAACTGTTACTGGCGATGAAATGGATGGAACAATCAGCTCTACCGGAGGTAGTACTGGAACCTTCTATTTCAAAAAAACCAACTGACAGATTTCAACTTATTCTTTAGATCTGTACTATCTGCTAATAAAATATAAATATCAGAGCTTCAAAGTTTTTGGGATATCGTTTTTTAATTAAGGACAAATGGAAATTTTAGATTTAGAAAACATTTTTTAAACAAGGAGGTCAAACCATGAGACAAAAAAAAGGGTATATGATGATGGGTTTGGTGCTTGTTGCTGTTTTATCATTTGCAATGATGCCATCAACCGCGAATGCATATGAAGACATTGCGAGTGCTCGGATCGTAATGATCGGAACCTATCTTTCTGGCGGTGCGGCTGGAATCGTTGTTACCATTACAGATGAAGGTGCGCAGCCGTTATTTCAAGGGAACCGCCAGTATTATCTGCATCCTGATTTAGGCAAAGAGGGGTATGCAACTCTATTGACGGCATTTTCAATGGATAAGAATGTGTATGTTCGGGTTGAGAGTTTGGATGCTCTTTCACTGATTACGATCATA
>JASFHC010000024.1:0-15094 GCA_050123435.1 Desulfobacterales bacterium | reverse complement strand
ATTGTTTTTTGACCGTGAGATTATAGAGGAAACCATTTTGTGTGTCAAATAACAAAATAATATTGATTTAAATCAACTGTTATCGCAGGAAGCGTTCAATAGATTGATATCATCATTGTTTTTTTTTATTACTGGAGGACTTTAATAAAGAGTGAACATGGTAAGTATAGGGAGGGAATAGATAGAGGCTGTCACCAGGAGTTAAATTCACAAAATTTGCGTCTCTTTGATAAAAATTAAATCGTTATTCGCGATCTTTTTGTTGAGTTATTCTGGCGGTGAGATTTTTGACCTCACCGCCAAGGTAACCTTCGAACATAATCTGTTACGCGACTTCCTGATAATCCGCATCCACCACATCATCATCCGATCCAGAAGAAGCCGGACCCCATGTGTTTTGAGCAGTGCCTCCACTTTGTTGCGCATCGGTATGGGACGTCTGCTGGTACACGGAAGCGGCAAGCTTATGTGACGCCTGTGTCAGCACTTCTGTGAGATGCTTGATCTGATCGGTATCTTCGCCATGTATCACCCCTTTAAGATCGTTTAACGCGCCTTCAACCTCGACCATGGTTGCAGGGTCCACCTTATCACCAAATTCCTTTATTGATTTTTCGGTAGTATAAATCAATGCATCAGCCGTATTCCGTGCATCCACGAGTTCCTTTTTATTTCTGTCTTCATCTGCATGAAGTTCCGCATCTCTGACCAGCCGGTCGATTTCTTCCTGGGACAAGCCTGAAGAAGCCGTGATCCGGATGGACTGCTGCTTGCCGGTGGCCTGGTCCTTGGCCGAGACTTCCACGATACCATCGGCGTCAATGTCAAAGGTTACTTCAATCTGGGGCATACCTCTGGGAGCAGGGGGAATGCCTACCAGTTCAAAACGCCCCAGGGTCTTGTTTCCTGAAGCCATTTCGCGTTCTCCCTGAAGCACATGAACTGAAACGGCCGGCTGGTTATCTTCAGCAGTCGAAAAAATCTGGCTCTTTTTGGTAGGAATGGTTGTGTTCTTTTCGATCAGCCGGGTCATCACTCCTCCCAAGGTTTCTATACCCAAGGAAAGCGGGGTAACGTCAAGGAGCAAAACATCTTTAACGTCTCCTTTCAAGACGGCGCCCTGAATGGCCGCACCAAGGGCGACAACCTCATCCGGATTCACTCCTTTATTCGGTTCTTTGCCAAAAATTTTCTTGACGCGTTCATGTACCGCCGGCATGCGTGTCATGCCGCCCACCAGGATGACCTCATTAACATCACCGGATGACAGGCCGGCGTCCTTCAGGGCCATGTTACAGGGCTTTTCAAGTTTATCCAAAAGATCATTGACCAGAGCTTCCAGTTTTGCCCGGGTGATCTTTATATTCAGATGCTTGGGACCACCGGCATCGGCGGTGATAAACGGTAAATTCACATCGGTTTCCATGGAAGTGGACAGTTCCATTTTAGCCTTTTCAGCAGCCTCTTTAAGTCGCTGCAGGGCCATGGTGTCACTCCTTAAATCAATTCCCTGCTCCTTTTTAAATTCATCGGCCAAATAATCGATCAGCCGAAGATCGAAGTCCTCACCGCCCAAATGGGTGTCTCCGTTGGTGGCTTTGACTTCAAAAACACCGTCTCCGATATCCAGTATGGAAACGTCAAACGTGCCGCCGCCTAAATCGAATACGGCGATCTTTTCTTCCGATTTCTTATCCATACCATAGGCAAGAGACGCCGCCGTGGGTTCATTGATGATCCTTAGCACATTAAGACCGGCGATTTTTCCTGCATCCTTTGTGGCTTGTCTCTGACTGTCGCTAAAATAGGCCGGTACGGTAATTACTGCATCGGTTACCGTTTCGCCAAAATATTCTTCTGCGGATTTCTTGATATCCGCCAGAATAAAAGATGAAATTTCCGCCGGGCTATAATGCTTGCCCCGAAGATTGATGCGAACATCATTATTACTTGCTTTTTCGATTTTGTAAGGAAGAATCTTTAGGTCTTTTTGCACTTCGGATGAATCATATTTTCTTCCGACAAGTCGCTTAACCCCAAAGACCGTATTTTCAGGATTGGTAATGGCCTGCCTTTTGGCGATTTGCCCCACCATTCTCTCCCCTTTGTCAGATACGGCGACGATCGAAGGTGTGGTTCGACCGCCTTCTCTGTTGGTAATTACTTTGGCCTCGCCGCCTTCCATTATCGAAAGGCATGAGTTGGTAGTGCCAAGATCTATTCCTATTATTTTGCTCATTTTTTTTATTCCTCCATATATCTAAATGCGCTGTCCTATTTTAATAAAATACTCATTGAATCATGCTCCGCGTTATAAACAGACGGCGCCGTGTAATGCCAAAAATTTAATTCAAGGGGCGGTCACAGGTACCGCCCCTGTTGTTAAGGGTGCTAATACTGTTTAATGTACTGTAATTTTCTTAGGTTTCTGCTCCTCTGGTTTTGGAATGTCGATTTTCAGAACACCGTCTTTATAATCTGCCGTGATCTTATCGGCATCCACTTCTGCCGGCAGGGTGAAGACCCTTTCGAATTTACCATAAGTCCTTTCCCTGCAATGATATTTATCCTCATTCACTTCCTTTTCAGATGAGCGTTCGCCCTTCAGAGTAAGCAATCTTCCTTCAACATGGACAACGATATCTTTTTTATCCACGCCGGGCAATTCCGCCTTGATAACGATGTTGTGGTCATTATCATAAATATCCACGACCGGCTTACAGTGCCATGTGGACAATACTTCATCCTCATTAAGGGTCGGGGTGAAAGCATTATCAAACATATGGTTCATTCGATGACGAAAATTGTACAAATCCCGAATCGGATTCCATCTTATAAGTTGCATAATCATACCTCCTTGGTTGTCGTTTACTAAAAAATAATAATTGTTTTTGTGTTGTCAATATAAATAATGTAAAAAAATATATATTATTTTTTTATATAAATTTAAATAGTAATGATTTTATATAAATTTATATTTTATAGAGGGAAAAAGGAGAAATAACTACAAACAAGAAAAAACTTGAGGTTCCAATGTAATTGGATTAAATATGAGTTGCGATGTGACAGGGTATGATATATTCATTTTATTATGTGCATAACGTTGATGCATGGTTTTTGGTTATGCTTATGAGAATTGTTCTTGTTAATCCCAATCCCATGAAACCACCGGTGAGCCCGGTCTCTCTGGACTATCTGGGGAGTGCGTGTGAACATGCCGGAATAGCAGTTGACCTGGTTGATTGTTCCGTTGAGATGGATTGGAGTAAAAAACTTGCGCAGGTTCTGACGGAAAAGCTGATCCTGATCGGTGTTACGGTTCGTAATATAGACGATTCTTATTTCGCCAGCCGGGATTTTTCTCTTCAACGAATCATGCCGGTTCTGGAGGAAATTAAAAGAGTAACACAATCACCGATTTGTCTCGGCGGAGTGGGTTTTTCTATTTTTCCCTCTGAAACCCTGGAATTTTGTGGTGTACCTTATGGCATATGCGGGGGCGGCGAGCAAGGTTTCGTTAAATTGGTCATGGCGCTTTCAGACAACACCGAACTAAAGGCGGTGCCGGGACTGATTTGGATGGAGAACGGGAAGTATAGAAAGAACGCGATCTTGCCGGTTCCTTTGGAAAAAATAGATTTGGCCTCCAGATCTTTGATTGACAATACGTATTATTTCGAAAACGGCGGGCAGGTTGGGTTCGAGACCAAACGCGGGTGTTTCTTGAATTGCGCGTATTGTCCGGAGCCGCAGATAAGAGGTAAACAGGTAAGCGTCCGGAATCCACAAAATGTTGTGGAGGAATTAACCAATCTTTACCTGCGGGGGATCACTGTGTTTCATACCTGTGACAGCGAGTTTAATTGTCCCTATTCCCATGCGGTTCTGGTATCCAAAGCCATTATTGAGTCCGGTTTGGGAAATAAAATTAAATGGTATGCATATTGTTCTCCCGAGTATTTTAGCGAAGAGTTGGCAACTGTGATGCGTGACGCCGGATGTGTGGGAATCGATTTTGGAGCCGACCATGGGGACAATCAAATGCTGCGCCGACTCGGTCATGAATATGCATCAGAAGATTTGGTTCGAATTCGAGAAATATGCCGTAACCATAATATCATTTGTATGTTTGATTTACTCCTTGGGTCTCCGGGGGAGACCAAAGAATCCATTGAAGCAACGATCCGTCTCATGAAAAAGATTAAGCCGGAACGCGTGGGCATCAGTCTCGGGGTAAGGCTTTATCCAATTACACGGCTGGGACGAAAAATCGTAGAGACATCAAAAGGGAATTTATCGGATAACCCCAGTCTTTTTGGAGACCTAAAAGACAATCAATCGTTGCTTCGCCCGGTTTATTACTGTGATGCCAATTTGGGTGAAGATGTGGAAGATTGGTTGCATGAAATGGTTGGCGATGACCCGAGATTTCTTCTCGGTCGTCGGACCGACGCGAATCTGAATTACAATTACAATGATAACCCGGAACTGACTGAAGCCATTAAACGAGGGCATCGCGGCGCATATTGGGATATTCTCCGCCGTCTGTCGGAGGGTATCGCCCCGTTATAAGATATAAGAAATCACAAAATAATGGATTTCAGAGAATTTTTTTTGGCAAGTCTGTATGAAAGGGGAAAACATGGAAAAGAAACCCACAACGGAAAATTCAGAAGCTCTTATGATTAACATCGGGCTCCAGAAAGAATTGATAAGAAGAGTAGAGGCCTTTTGTACTGAAAAAGAAATAACCGTCCAGGATTTTGTGACCGATGCCATAATAGAAAAATTAGAACTCGCTTACAAAGAGAGGCGAAAAAAAAGCAGACTGTAGCCGGGAGGTATGCACGATAAAGCTATGGGGAATTATACTGAGCGTATAGAGCTGAGTCCCGAGAAAGATGGTCCATACAAGCTTTGCCCCAAAAGCAAATACACATGAATCTGAACCCAAATTTAACAGACATGGACCTTTCAAAACTCAACGTCTGTATTTTTGATGTCAACGGCGTGTTGATCGATTCGAATCTTGCCAATGCCCAGGCAATGGGGGAGACCTTCAGCGATGATCACCTGAAGCAGCGGAAGATCGCAGCGTTTTATCTGACCCTCACCGGAATCGACAGGGGCGAAAAAATACGCCGGATCCAGGACCGGATTATACAAAGGCCTTTTTCTGAAAACGAGTTCGACATGCTTTGGGAAAAATTGAAAACGCTGACAAAGCAATCCATGGGAACGGCACCCTTGGCTAAGGATTGCAAATCTATACTAAAAGTGATTTCCGGACTTGACATTACCCGGGTGGCATTATCCAACACGCCGCTGAATGAGCTACAACATATTCTGGCAGTGCAAACCCTCGACCGCTTTCTGGACATCGTCCGAGGAGGTGGAAATTGGCCCAAAACCGAATCGTTGAAACGTCTGCTCGAAGAATTCGAATTTAATCGTGAAACCTGTCTGTTTATCGGCGATGGCAAAGGGGATTTATGGGCCGCACGGGCCGCCGGCGTGAGGTTTGTCGCCATTGACCCGAATACCGGTGAGTTCGATGAAGAACATGGTTTTGACGGGCCTTATAAAAACCTTGCCGCATGGGGCTGTAAGATCGGATTGATATAGAATTGTGAAAAACACCCGTGAAGAAACGTCTATTTTTTTGGGCGCATTGAAAGCTTGAGACCCTCAGATATCATTCCTATCGCTTATTTTGCCTGTTACCTCTGTGTGGATATTGGCAATAATATCTTAACCCATTTTAGATAAATTAAAAAGGTATGTTAATCAACGAAAAATGATAGTTCGATTATCGAACATGCTAGCAAGATCGATCTTTGCAGAAGACTTTTGCTTATCATATATTCATCTTTGCTGTGATCTTTTGCTCCAATGGGACCCAGACCGTCAAGAACAGGAATACCTTTCTCCGCAATAATATTGGCGTCCGATACCCCGCTTCTGAATTCTTCCTTAATGGGAAGGCCGAGTCTTTTGGCCACGGTTTTTACTGTTTGAAATAGTTGCCGGTTGGCGTGGGTTTGTTCCATGGGCGGCCTATGGCTGACGATCTCAAAGTCGGCACGGGTATGGGGTGTTTTCTGTCGGGCCGTTATTTTTGAAATGGTTTTTCTTAAAAAATTGTCGTCCTTTTGTTCAACATACCTGAAATCGATGTGTGCGGTTGCATGCTCGGGAATCGTATTGGGACCCACGCCGCCCCGAATTCTGCCCACATTGACGGTGATTCCTTTCTCATTGTGATTGAGGGATTCAAGGCCGATGGTTTTATGCGCAAGCTCCAGTATGGCACTTGCTTTATCTTTTCCTGTAAAAGCAGCATGCCCGGATTTGCCATAAACATCCAGCTTTACGGAAAGATTCCCCTTACGCCCGGTTACGACCTCACCTTCCAAGCCGCTGCATTCTAACACAAAGGCACAAGCACTCTTTTCCGCCTCGCTTTTGATAAGATCTCTGGAGCCCGGAGAACCGATCTCTTCATCCGAATTAAAGATAAATGTTATAGGGTTTTTTTGCAAAAGTCCCAAAGAATCGAGAGCCTTGAGTACGAATATCCCAACAACTAGCCCTCCTTTCATATCGATAACGCCGGGACCGTAACAGCAGGTACTATTCTTCCTGAACCAGTTAAAGTCGGTGTTTTTTGGGAAAACGGTATCCATATGACCCACCATAAGGATCTGCTCATCGAATGGCTTTTTACAGAGCGATCTCACAATCAGATGATTGCCGAATTTAGTCTGCTCCATGGTCTGACATGAGACGGTGTTGGATCGGAATATGGATTGTATCAGACGAGCAACCCGGTCAACTCCTTCCTTGTTATGGCTTCCGCTTTGGATCAGTACCATTTTTTCAAGGAGAGCGAACATATCCGGTTCATGCGAATTGAGAAAGGATATTATGCGGTTATCTTGGCTCATGGGTCTTGGCAAAGGAAAAATATGGGTTAGCGTATTCGTCCGGGTCTGCATCCGGATACTTAACTTGTTCGTCGCTCCAGGGTTTTTTTAAGATTACGTCCTTGCCGTCGCGACCCATAACATTGCTTTTGTGCAACGGAATCTTTCCGCTGGCAGTGGCGATAAATCGCGGGATGGCGTCCCCGGATATATTGCCATACATGCTTTCTACAATATCCCTGCCCGTTTCAACAGGTACTCTAAAATGGGCGAATTGAGGATTTCTATAGCTACAGTTAAAAATATAATATGGCCGAACATAGCTTTCATGGATGGTCTCACAGAGTTTCCACATTTTGACTTTTGTATCGTTGATGCCCTTTAATAAGACCGCCTGGTTGAGCACGGCACTGACATTTTTTGAGATTCTTTTAAAGACGTCTTTGGAAATCGGCGTAATTTCCTGTGCGGTATTAATCTGAGTGACGACTCTAAGCGGTTTTTTTTCGTTGCTTTCAGAAAGAATTTCCAAAAGTTCGGAATCCAACCTCCAGGGGGCGGTTACCGGAATTCTGGTACCAAGGCGTTTCACCTTTAAATGATCGATACTATCTAAGGCGGTTAAGATTTTTTTGATGATTTTGTTGGGTAAAACCAATGCGTCACCACCGGTGATGAGTACATCCCGAATGCGCTGATTGCCGCGGATGTAGTTCAATGCCTCTTCATAGGCTTTGTCGGAATACATGCGGTCTTTTTTTCCGATATGGGCGATACGCAGGCAATGAGTACAGTACATGGCACACATATTAGTGGCTTTAATGGTCAACACTTGAGGGTAAAACTGATCAATTAACCGGGCAGGCGAGTGGTCTGACGCAACCGGCGGAATTTCAATGCCGATATTATCGATCATCTCGCCGGTAGGTACGGATTGCAACAGGATGGGATCGTTTTCTTTCTCCGGTTGGATCAGACTGGCGTAATATGGAGTTAACCGCATCCTGTAATTTTTAGTCACCCGGCCGATATTCTCAATAGTCTGTTCGGGGAGTCGAATAATTTTTGATAGCTTTTCCACGGAATCAATACAGTTTTTGATCTGTCCCGAATAGGAATTCCACTCCTCATCTTTTATATTCAGAGCCAATTTTATCCGCCTGGCGTTTGCTTGGATTTTATTCCAAAGCTCGATGCCGCTGGGTGCTTCAACATCTTTTTTCTGTAGATATTCTTCCACCCTGAGATTTGCCTGATCAACTATAGGCAGCGCCGTATTGACCCGTCCGCCTATTGAAACTTTATGCTCGTCCAGATCTCGGTGTTTTTCAGACAGATATGTCAAGGTATCTTTAGAGATACCAAAGGCATCGGGAAGAATGCCCGAACTGTTCCTAATTTCCTTAAGCCGGGTAAAAAGAGAAACAATGGGAGTGGTCATCTCAGTGTTTTCAGATTGTCTGAGAAGGTCATTAATTTCATCGGCCAGATCCGGCGAACTGGATGCAGTGACACCTGACGGGGCAAAAAGATCTTCCAATAGTTCCCGGGTGGAATGGTCCAACTGCTTTTCTATAATTTTTCCATTGAACATTTGTGGTTCTCCTGGTTATTTGACGATGGTTAGCTCAATTATTTTTCGGCCTTGGTTAAGCCCCTGTTGGATACTGGAATGATCATGGCCCAAGGCTACGATGCGTCCCAAAAAAGAGCCCTCTTCCACGACAAAATCATTTCCAATATGCTCCAGTATTACATAGTCTTTATTTAGGTTATTATCGGCAACTTTTTTAAATGCTTCCCGTTCATGGGAATTTTGAGGAATATAACCCTGGGTAAAGACTGTTTTATCGATCTTGTAGTTATAGGTTCCCCAGTTAATATTCTTGATGTTTTTTTTCAGCTCTATGGTGTTTTCAGGAAATTTTCCGTGAATCACTGCATAATATTCCAGTTCAGGAAGCATCGGCGAATCAGAAGGAAGTGATTGCTCCAGGGTGCAGCAAAATTCCATGGTTGTTCCTTGTTTCCTGGCATTGACTTCAAGGAAAATGACCTCTCCGTTATCATCAACAAGAAAATCGCACCCGTAAATCCCTCGATAGCCTTTTCTGGCAAGCCATTTTCCCACAGTTCGGGTTTGTTTTTTCAGTCCGGCAACGATTTCATTTCCCAGTTTTGTTGGAAATGTTGAACCTGTAAAACGCGTTCCATTTTCAATCCGCTGGTCGGCAACACCGGCGATATAAATAGCATCTTCATTAGCAACTACAGCCAGAACTGTGGGATCATGCTTGTGAGGAATATTGCGGCTGATGAGGTAGGTCGCCTCCTGCCCGAAGAATTTTGCGAGGATATCCCGGGGACTGCTGGCAATAATACTATTGGAGCCGGCGGCGCTATACTCAAGACTGACGAAAATCCCGTCTTTCCATTGTGGCCAAAGCCTGTCCGTGGTGCGAATCAAATCATCCATACCGTCACAGATAAAAAAATCCGCCACGGGAATAAGACCTTTCAGGTTTTTATATTGATATATCTTGCTGTTTAGCCTTCCGGCAATTTTACTTTCCGGACCCAATATAAAAACACCTGGAATAGAGTCCAGGGTCATCTCCGGCATACTTTCATACAGGTAAAGATAAAGGTTGTCCTGCCTGTCAAGAAGCTTTCTAACCAGGTCTTTTATCTGTTGGCTTTCCGAAACACAGGTTAAAAACTTACGGGCAGAGATTCTGCAACTAACATTATGGCCATATTTATTTCTAAAATTTTTCGCATCAGGGTTTATTACGATCAGGTTTTCATAGTTGTATTGCTCAAATACGTCGGGAACAATTGAGATAAAATCAATTTTGCGATCCTTGATGCGTGAGAGAGCATCCTTTAGGAAGAGGTTCAGACCATAATTTTTCAGTTCGCCGATATATAAAAAATAATACGTATTTTCTTTCAGACAATAATTGGAAAAATGTATCTCAACCATCTTTAATACCCGTTTATAATATTTCTTGAGTTTCAAACCCCTCTCGAGCATTTCATCTTTTTAATAATTATAATATGTTTAATTGTTCAGAACAATCTTTTTCTGCCATCATTTTACAAGCTGATTTTATTAATAAAATAAACTCTATTAATGAGATTTTGTAGCGAAAGGATCGGACGTCAACACAGGTTAAGACTCCGGTTACGGCTCGTGAAATCAGGATTAAGGCGGGCTTAAAATATGTTTATACCGGTAATATGCCCGGCGAGAACGGGGAAAAGACATTCTGTTATCACTGCGGTAAGATTCTGATCAACGATGGGGATTTTATGTCCGAGAAAATCTGACAAAAAACAGCCGGCGCCCGGATTGAAGCGCGAAAATTGATGGCATGGGATTGTAACAAGTCGTTTTTTTGATTTTTTACGAAACAGGCAATTTTTAGGTCTCTCTTATTTCATTTCAAATTGCGCACGGGCAACGCCCGGTAAGCTTTCTTGTGCACCATTCGATCCGAATAATGGTACCCGCGGTTGAAGTTAAAAATATAGGCCTGAATCGCTGATGTTTCAGAGGCCCAAACCCACCCGCAACTCAATTTTATGTCCGGTACGACCTTTACCCGCTGTCCACAATCGGTTTCATATCCCTTGTATGTATGATCAGATACATACAGACTTTGCAGTTCTGACAGGGTAGGGAGCCGCCAGTCATCATAGGCTGTCTGGATGGTATCGGGAAATGTGTATGTTACCCACAATTTGGCCTGGTTCCAGTTAATATCACCCTGGTTGTCGGTTTTTGCCCACATAAGTCCCAATTGGTGATCGGTCACCGTTCCGTCGCCGTTATCGGTAAACCGATCATCGGCGATTGCCCAAGCATGGATAAATAACGTAACAGAAACCATTATCAATAGTTTTGATAAATTCTTTTTGGACATTTTGCCCTCCTTAAAGAGCGCGGTTGAATTTAATCCTTGGCCGACCATGTTAATCCAGCTATTATAGTTTTATTCTTTTTCTTAGCCGATTGGCACTCTTTTCATCCCGAAAAGAGAGGACCGGTACGGGAGAACGGTGAAACAGCTTATCCGCCACTGATCCGACAAATACATGTTCAAGGTCTGAACGTCCTTTGACCCCCATGACGATAAGATCGATGTTTTCTTTAACGATAAGCTTTAATAATTCATCTGTGGGATTGCCGACCTTGAATATGAGTCGGATATTTTCAGGGTTAAATGAAGACTTGGCCAGGAGTTGTTCCAGCATTGTTTTTCGTTCTTGCTTAATACCGCTAATGTAATGTTCGCTATCCACTTCATAGCCCATGGATGCAATCATTCCGATAGCAGAAACATCCCGCGAGTTAATGATGCTTCCGATAATCAATTCGGCATTAAAATTTTGTGCAATTTTTACGGCATAATTGAAAAGGCCTTCCGAATAAGAAGTAAAAGCAAGTGAAACCAATATTTTTTTAATGTCATCCATAATTTTTCCCTTTATTCTTTAACATTGCCTCCCTTTTTAAGGGTAAAACCCCGATAAATAGACTGCGGGTCGAATGCCGTCATATCATGCTGCAGGCGCTGGTTCTGTCTTGGGAATACGCGGTCTTTGCATCAGGTAGAGCAGTCCAAAAATGGCAAGTCCGATGGGGTATGCCCAATACCGTTGTTCATGGGGCAAACCGATGAGTTTAGAGACCAAGTCCGGGCGCATTAATGTCACGGTTACGGATAGAAAAAAAGGTATTTCCCATATTTTGTTCTTTGCCACAAACCAGTTTTGAGTTGCTGATGCAAATGCAAAATTACCCACACATGCCATGAGAAAAATAAGAATTCCCTGGGGCCAGCTAGTGATATTATGAAGTATCAGATCGCTGTTGAAAATGAACATAAACGGCAAAATGGCTGTACGGATATCATACATAAACCCCTGTAAACCGGTTGGAATCGGTGGTGACTTGGCAATAGCGGCGGCGGCATAAGCAGCCAGACCCACGGGTGGCGTATCATCCGCCAGGATGCCAAAATAAAAACAGAACAGGTGAGCTGCCATCAAAGGAACCACCCAGTCTTGGTAGCCTGCAATGGTCACAATGGCCGGAGCTGTCAGAGACGCCATAACGATATATGTGGCCGTAGTGGGGAGACCCATGCCGATAATAAGGCTTGCAACGGCAGTGATTACCAGCATCAAGTAGACGTTGCCCATGGAAATGACGTCGATGATTTCGGTGATAAGTCCGCCAAGCCCCAATGCCACAACACCTACAATGATTCCTGCAGCGGCGGTGGCAAGGGCAACTGCAACCATGTTTCGGGCACCGGTGGCAAGAGAGGAAAAAATGTCGATAATACTCTGTTTAAATGCCGGAACAATGGGCTGTTTGTTCAGGTATGCCTTTACCGGACCCTGGAATAGCATGAGGATTGCCATGACCCATATGGCATGAAAGGCAGCGAGTTCCGGTGAGTGGCGTGCAATGATGAGCTCATACAGTAGCATACCAATGGGGATAAGGAAATGCGATCCGCCAATCAGTGTTTTAAAAAAGACCGGGAGTTCGGCGCGGGGCATCCCCCTTAGTCCCAGCTTGGATGCCTCAATATGGGTAATATAGAACAAGGCGGCATAGGAGGCAAACGCCGGTACGGCAGCAGCCTTGACCACCTCTATATAGGGAACATTAACATACTCGGCAATAATAAAGGCGGCCGCCCCCATGATCGGCGGGGCCAGCTGTCCGTCTGTGCTGGCGGCAACTTCAACGGCGGCTGCTTTAGTGGCCGGATAGCCGACTTTTTTCATCATGGGTATGGTAAACGTTCCGGTGGTGACGATATTTGCAATACTGGAGCCGGATACCATTCCTGTAAGTCCGCTGCCCACAATAGCAGCTTTGGCCGGTCCGCCTTTGAACCCCCCTAAAAGGCTCAAGGCCAACTGGATAAAATAATGACCCGCGCCCGCCTTATCGAGCATGGCGCCGAAAAGAACGAACAGGAAAACAATAGTAGCGGAAACGTCTAAGGGAATACCGTAAATCCCTTCTTGAGACATGGTCATTTGTCCTACGAACCGGTTCATGGAGACCCCTTTAAACGCGATGATATCCGGCATATAAGGGCCGAAAAACGCATATCCACAAAATAACAATGCAATTACTGGCAAGGCCGGGCCGATCACACGGCGTGATGCTTCGAGCAAAAACACGGTAAGGGCTAAACCGATAACAATATCCCGTGTTATGGGTGCTCCGTAGCGCATGGTAATTCCCGCATAATCGACCATGATATAAATTGCAGTAAAAGCAGCCAAGATGGCAATGATATAATCAAATACGGGGATTCTGTCCGTGGCAGACAGAAATTTGAGGCCGAAACGGGGTTTTTTGAAAAAAGGATAGTTAAGGAAAACAATGAGCATGGCAAAACCCAGATGGATGGCCCGGATAAATGTGGAATCTAAGATGAGCCAACTGGCGATGGATAGCTGAAAAAAACTCCACGCTACCCCGACGGTGGGAATGACGTATCTGGAAACCCCCGTGGGACGTCTGCTGATTCCTTCTTCTTCTTCGGCCATCTTTCTGGCAAGTTCAAGCCCATCATCTTGCTCCAGGCTATCGTCTGGTTCATGAATTTCATTTTTGCTCATGGCGGTCACCTAATCTGTCAGTATTGTAGACCAATGTTAAATACGACACAAAGATTCCGGAAGAAATTTCAGACGGACTGTTTGTCTCAAAACGTAAAATAGATCTGAAATTAATATAGCATAGGATGAGATAAGACAATTATGCCGGGTTTAATAATTAAGGGCGACGGGCACGCATCCTTTTGCTTCGGCTCCGCCGCCCGATAGTTTAAATGGCCGGTTCGATTTATTTCAGACCGGCTTCCTTGTAGTATTTCATTGCGCCCGGATGAATCGGTGCGGACAGACCTTCCAGCATACCTTCTTTGGTCAGGACCTGATATGCAGGATGCAGCTTTTTAAAATCTTCGAAGTTGTCAAAAACCTCTTTGGTAATGGCGTACACCACATTATCCGGCACTTTTGCCGAAGTGACAAAAGTGGCTTTGACACCAAACGTCTGGACATCTTTTTCGTTTACAGCCCCCGGGTAAAGCTCAACCGGTATAAAAGCTTTGGCATAGTAAGGATATTTTTCCAGCAGTTTATCAACACCGACGATGGAAGCAATGCGGACCTTTCTTTTGCCGGAAGTCGCTTCCTTTATCGATCCATTGGGATGCCCCACCGTGTAAAAGAAGGCATCGATTCTGCCGTCCTGAAGGAGCCCGGCCGATTCGGAAGCCTTTATTCCTTCTGCATTCAGGTCTTTTTCATAGTCTATCCCAACCGCCGTAAGTGCATCAATGGAATTCTGACGCTGACCCGAACCCGGGTTGCCGATGTTGACTCGTTTCCCTTTTAGATCCGTGATGTCTTTGATGTCGGCATCCACAGCAGCAACAAGGGTGATCGATTCGGGGTGAATGCTGAAAACCGCACGGAGATCTTTTTGGGGATTGCCCGCCCACTCAGAATCAGGAGAGCCTTTTATGGCCTGGAACTGTCGATCCGACTGGACAACACCGAACTCTAAATCTCCGGCCATAATTGCATTGACGTTGAACACCGACCCACCGGTAGATTCTACGGTGCAGCGAATACCGTATTCTTTCTTCTTCTTGTTTACGATTTTGGCAATGGCCCCGCCGGTGGGATAGTAAACGCCGGTAATCCCTCCGGTACCGATGGTAATAAACGTGGTTTTAGCCTGAGCCGTTGTCGGTGCCCCTCCCATGAAAAGGGCAAATCCGAACAAAAGTGCAATTCCAATAATTAAAGTTTTTCTCATGTGATCCTCCTTTCCTAATTAAAAGTAAATATTAATCCAGCTGAACATATTAATACGGATTAGATAATGTCCGAACGGAAACTCTTGGGTTTAGTTCGGGCACTAGATAATGAAATTGGATACAATCCTAGAATTAGGGTTTAGATGAATATTATTCAACAAATAATAAAATATAATAAATTTAAGTCAAGCCCTAAATGCAATCCCTGAAAAATAAAGGAGTTTTATTTGGATTAACTGTTTACCTATAGGGAATGATGGAATATTGAAAAATTTGCAGTAGATACCCACGGGCGTAAGC
>JASFHC010000023.1:0-15549 GCA_050123435.1 Desulfobacterales bacterium | reverse complement strand
TACAGTCCTGCGCAGATGGATCTCATCCGAAAGGCCGAAAAAATATACTATCCCACGACGTTTTATGCCGAACTGTTCGATGCCGTGGGAAAAAAAACCTTTCCCAGTTACCATAATTATAAATGTGTTCAGGACAAGATAAAACAGACTGCCCTATTTAATCTTCTGGAAATACCCCATCCCAGGACCCGGGTGTTTTATGGAAAACGACAGAAAAACTCTATTTGCGATCGTTTTAGATTTCCTTTTATCGCCAAAATTCCAAGGGGATCGGCCATGGGAAGGGGGGTTTACCTTATCCGGAGTCAAAAAGACCTTGATGCCTATATCAAATTGTCGAATGTCGCCTATATTCAGGAATACCTGCCGTCCGACCGAGATATGCGGGTTGTTATTATAGGAGATCGGGTGGTTCATGCCTACTGGCGCATTGCACCGTCGGATGAATTTAGAAGCAATGTTGCTGTGGGGGCAAGGATCAGTCTGGACCCCGTTCCTAAAAACGCGCTTGATCTTGCCCGTGATACTGCCAAAAGATGCCGGTGGGACGATGTGGGGATCGATATTATTGAACATGACAAAAATCTGTATGTTATAGAAGCCAATATGAAATTCGGTAAAGAAGGATTCAGAAAGGCAGGGATAGATTACCTTAAACTCATGGAGCGTATGATAGAAAATGATCAAATTTAAAGACAAAAACCTTGATATAATCCGGGTGGCCTTAAGACAGCGGGAAAGCGAAATATTATCTCCCGTTGCAACGCTGAGTACTGCAGGCGTGCGAAGGTTTCAAGATGTGCCTTCAGAAAAAGGGTTCCGCCAGATATTTTCTGTGGATGCAGATCGGATTCTGCATTCACGGGCCTACACGCGATATATCGACAAGACCCAGGTCTTTTATCTGATACACAATGATCATATTACCCACCGGGTGCTCCATGTTCAACTGGTATCGAAAATTGCAAGGACCATCGGTCGGTATCTGGGATTGAACGAGGATCTTATTGAGGCCATCTCTCTGGGCCATGATATCGGCCATACCCCGTTCGGGCATGACGGCGAAAGGTTTTTGTCAGAACTTTGCCGGTCAAACGGTATCGGGTATTTTCAGCACAACGTTCAGAGCGTTCATTTTCTGGACAAGGTGGAATGTAAGGGTAAAGGATGGAATCTTTGTCTGCAGACTCTGGACGGCATTCTTTGCCACGACGGTGAAATCCATAATCAGATACTTGAGCCAGAGAGGAATAAGACATTTGAAACACTAGAAAAAGAGATGTCCGCTAAAAAGGATGATCCTTGGATTAAACTTATGCCCATGACCCTGGAAGGATGTGTTGTCCGTATGGCAGATACCGTCAGCTACATCGGTCGTGACATAGAAGATGCCATCCGTCTCAAAATGATCAAAAGATCTGATCTTCCCAAGGACAGCGTGAGTGTCCTCGGGGATACCAACGGAACCATCGTTTATAATCTCGTAACTGATATTATCAAAAACAGCTTTCAGAACAGCTATGTTGCGTTCAGTCCGGAAGTATCGGACGCCCTAAAGCGGCTCAAGGATTTTAACTTAGAGCGTATTTACATGAATCCGGAAATCAAAGAACATACGGGCCGCATAAAAAAACTGTTTGCAATGCTTTTCGAAAAATACCTTGATGATATTGAAACTGAAAATCGAACGTCAGTGATTTTTTCCGGTTTTCTGGAGGATATGTCTGAAGATTATATTAAAAACCATTGCAAAGAGGAAATCGTCAGGGATTTCATTGCCGGAATGACGGATCACTATTTTTTGAGACAGTGCCCGGAAGAACTGCGTCCAGAACCTCAGATTAGGTGAATGCCTCGCAATGTCTATCTATTTTAATTAGTGGCCATGCTTTGGGTTCCGTAACCATGTATCAAAAACGATTGTACAGGAATCTGACGGCCAGAGAGAACCTGCTTGCTTTCAGGGTGGCTGTTAAGGAAACAGATCTGTTTGTGCATGCTGACAAACCGCTCGAGGACATAACCAGGGAACTGATTCTCAAACACAGAGGGATTATCGAGGCTTACATTAAAAGATACCCTGAATTTGTAGACACTTTGCAGCCGTGGCGGACCAGCGGTCCGGCGCCCATTATCATAAACGACATGGCATCAGCGGGTGAAAAAGCCGGCGTCGGTCCCATGGCGGCGGTTGCCGGTGCAATTGCCGAACATGTGGGCATCGACCTATTGAAGCATACCGATGAAGTTGTTGTGGAGAACGGGGGGGACATCTTTCTCAAAACAAACGGACCGGTTACCATCGGTATTTTTGCAGGTAAATCTCCGATAAGTCTCGATATGGGTCTGCGTGTGGATCCGGGAGAAAAACCTTTAGCCGTATGTACATCATCAGGCACCTTGGGTCACTCGATCAGTCTGGGGAAGGCGGATGCAGTGTGTGTGCTATCGGGTTCCTGCCCGCTTGCCGATGCCGCTGCAACGTCCATTGGCAACCAGATAACATCCAAAGCTCATATCGGGTCTGCAATAGATTTCGGCAAGAATATCAAGGGGGTTCGAGGGATTGTTGTGATTGTGGAGGATAAAATCGGCATGTGGGGTGAACTGGAGGTTGTACGCCTGAAGTAGAAAAGGGTTGAGTTTTGGACTTGAAAAGGGTAGAGGGTTTATAGACTGTTGATTTCATATAGTGGCAGAATTTTCGAGTAGTTTAATTCGGAGGATTAATAATGAAAACCATGTGGGCTCCATGGCGCATGGAATATATTCTGGGCGATAAAGAGAACGGCTGCATATTTTGCAAGGCGCTTTCAGAACAAGACAATCTAACCCTTTACAAGGGCAAGGAGACCCTTGTTGTTATGAATAAATTTCCCTATATTAACGGCCATCTTCTGGTGGCGCCGGTCAAACATATTTCCACTCTGGATCAGCTCAGCAAAGGCAAAATGGGGGATCTTCTTAAAACTGTTGAACAATCTGTAGGAATATTAAAAAAAATAATGAACCCAGACGGGTTTAATGTTGGACTTAATCTGGGGAAAGTGGCGGGCGCCGGCGTTGAAGAACATCTCCATTTTCATATTGTTCCACGCTGGTTCGGCGATACAAATGCATTAACCGTCTTTGCAGATGTGCGTGTTATTCCGGAGCATTTAGTAACCACCTATAATAATTTAAAGCCTTGCTTTGATAAATTAGATATAACAAGCTAATATTGAAGGAGACAATTATGAAAAAACTTAAGATCGTTCTCTGGGTAATTATTATAGGCTTTATCGCAATTATTTTTTTCTCGAACAAGGATTATTTGTTGGCAAAACAAGTTCTTCAAATAGATCTTTTGTATGCTGACCCTTTCCATACCACGGAACTGCCCAATGCAGTCTTTTTTCTGGTTTTTTTTCTAACCGGATTTTTAATTGCTTATTTTATCAGTCTTTCCGCACGATTCAAATCGAAAAAAACGATAAAAAATTTAAACTCAGCAGCCACTTCCCAGCTGGCTGAAATTGCGGCACTAAAAAAAGAGCTGGAATCATTACAAAGCGGTTCTTCGGATCATCAGGCCGAACCCAAAGAACCCAGTTAGGCATATGAGTGTTTCGAAAACGACTCCCATGATAAAGCAGTACCTCTCCATTAAGGAAAAGTACTCTGATGCGATACTTTTTTACCGTATGGGAGATTTTTATGAAATGTTTTTTGAAGATGCCGAGCTTGCCTCCCGACTTCTTGAAATAACCTTAACTTCACGGAACAAAAAAGACGAATTTCCGATTCCCATGTGCGGTGTACCGTATAAATCCGCGCGGAACTATCTGGCCCGCCTCATTAACCAAGGATACAAAGTCGCAATATGTGACCAAATAGAAGATCCGGCACAGGCAAAGGGTTTGGTGAAAAGAGATGTGGTCCGGGTTGTTACACCGGGGATGATTGTCGATAATGAGTTGCTTGATGAGAAGACAGATAATTATGTTCTTGCTGTTGTTTACAATAACGGTGCTGCCGGACTGAGTTATTTGGATATTTCAACCGGGAATTTTAGGGTGACCGAATCTGATAATTTGCATGCCGTTCTTGATGAGGTCCTGCGTATATCGCCAAGAGAAGTTCTCTTGCCCGAATTTTCAAGAAGCGATCCCTTTTTTTTACCTATTATAGAAACATTGCCTGAAAAATCCATAACCTTTTTAGAAGACAGTGCATTTGAACATCGTATGGCACGTGACCGCCTTATCGATCAATTCAAAACCCTTTCCCTTGAAGGATTCGGTTGCGAACATCTAAAAACCGGTGTGCGGGCGGCCGGAGCACTTCTTTTTTACGTCCGGGAAACCCAGAAACAAAAAGTAGAACATTTCACCGGTATATCAACGTATTCACTGAGCAATTATCTTCTGGTCGACGAGTTAAGCTGCCGGAACCTTGAGCTGGTCAAAAATCTCCACACGGAATCCAGGCAGGGGACGCTCCTGGGAATCATGGACAGAACGGTTACTGCCATGGGGGGGAGGCAGATTAAACGATGGATCAGATATCCGCTTTTGGATATTCTTGAGATTCAGTCCAGACAGGACGCTATTGAAGAAGCAAAGGAAAACATTCAGGTTCGAAAGAATATCCGGGAAGGCTTAAAATCGGTTTATGATCTTGAACGCCTCGGGAGCAAAATTGCACTGAGACAGTCCAATGCCAGGGACCTTGTCGCACTCAAGCGTTCCATCAATAGTTTGCCCGGTATATGGTCTTTGCTTTCCCATTTAAAAGCAAAACTGTTTACCTGTAATCAGGATATAGAGGGTCTGTGCGAACTGGCAGAGCTAATCGAACGGTCGATACGGGAAGATGCTCCCCATACCATCAACGAAGGAGGTATCATTAAGAAAGGATACCATCAGGAACTCGATGAACTGATCGCTGTCAGTCGGCACGGAAAAGAATGGCTTGCCAGGCTCGAGGCCAGAGAAAAGCAGGACACCGGAATCAATGCACTCAAAGTGCGCTATAATAAGGTGTTCGGATATTTTATCGAGGTCCCAAAAGCACGTACAGAAAATGTTCCCCTGAATTATGTCCGCAAGCAGACCCTGGTTAATGCAGAACGGTACATCACGGATGAGTTAAAGACATTCGAAGCAAAGGTATTGGACGCCGAAGACCAAAGAGCCGTGCTTGAATACGAAATATTTAATAAAATAAAAGACGAGGTGGTAAAGAATAACGCTGCCATTAAACAGATTGCCCAATTTTTAGCTGATTTGGACTGTCTGCTGAGTCTGGCTGAAATCGCCGATCAAAATGACTACCACAGGCCGGAATTTAATACCCAGGACTATATTCTATTTGAAGAGGGACGGCATCCTGTGGTGGAAAAAATGATTACCGGAGAACGTTTTGTACCCAACACCATCTGTATTGACGATACTGAAAATCAGATACTCATCATAACCGGACCCAATATGGCCGGCAAATCCACGGTTCTGCGCCAGGTTGCGCTTATGGTCATTATGGCCCAGATGGGTTCATTTATACCTGCCGCCAAGGCCTCAATGAGTATTACGGACCGAATATTTACCCGGGTGGGCGCTTTGGACAACCTTTCCCAGGGACAGAGCACATTCATGGTGGAGATGCAGGAGACTGCAAATATTCTGAACAGCGCAACCCGAAAGAGCTTGGTGATTATGGATGAGATCGGGAGGGGAACCAGCACGTTCGACGGGCTTAGTATCGCGTGGGCGGTGGCGGAATACCTGCATGACCTAAAGGGACGAGGCGTTAAAACTCTTTTTGCCACCCATTACCATGAACTCACGGAGCTTGCTCTTTTAAAGTCCCGGGTAAAAAATTACAACATTGCGGTAAAAGAATGGAATGACCAAATTATTTTCCTAAGAAAGCTTGTGGAAGGCGGCACCAATCGAAGTTACGGAATACAGGTTGCAAGGCTTGCGGGTATTCCCGATCGGGTTATCCAGCGAGCTAAAAAGATTCTTTATACTATAGAAAATGGTAAGCACAGTTTGAAACCCCCGGGGTTAATGGCCGACGACAAAGATGTTGTAACAAAGGGGCAGATTCAGCTTAATCTTTTTTCGAGCCCGGATCAATTTGTCATAGAAAAGCTGCAAAAGCTTGATATTTCGAAAATGACGCCTCTGGACGCGCTAAACTGTCTGGACGAGTTAAAGGAAAAGGCAAAAACCGTTGTTATTTGATTACAAAAAAACATTTTTATGCTGTTTGCTGGCATGCTGTATTCTTTCCGTGACGTGGCCACGCGCATCATCTGCTGATTCTGCAAAGATAAAATACTACCGTGCCGAAGCCTGTTACAAAAAACTTCGCCACAGTCCAAAAAAACAGAAGTACAGATGTTATTGGCTAGGGTGTATCGAAAAGTTTCAGGCGGTTTACGAGCATAATCCTTCCGGTCCATGGGCAGCTGCCGGGCTTTATATGTCCGGAAAGCTTTATAGAGAGCTTTACCGTCGTTCATTCAAAAAATCTGATAAAAAATCGGCTCTCGATATTTACAGGCGCATTATCAAAGATTATCCAAAAAGTGCATACAGACGCAAGGCGGAAAATGCTCTGCAAAACCTTTCTCCCAAAGGGATTCCAAAGATTGCATCCAAACGCAAAACCCGCAAAAAAAACAATGTGATGCCGGCGGAAGATGACATCGAAAAGCAAATAAAAAAAATTTCTTATGTCAAAACCCCGGTTGAAACGCACGCCAAGGGCCCTAAAGGCATCACGGGCACGGTTGTGGGGCTCAGGTTCTGGTCTAACCCGAGCTACACCCGTGTTGTCATCGATGCGGACAGTGAGATGTCCTATTCACACAGACTCCTGAAAGAGGATATTACAATCCGAAAACCCCATCGACTGTATGTGGATTTAGAGAACAGCAGACTGGGAAAAGATATTAAAAAATATATTCCAATCAATGACAACCTGCTCAGCGACGCTCGTGCAGGGCAATACACATCGGATAGGGTCAGGGTTGTTATTGATATCAAATCTTTTAAGACTTACAAGATATTTTCCTTAAAGAATCCCTTCAGAATCGTCATCGATGTCTGGGGAAAGGAGGGGAGTGCAGCGGTAAGGGCGGTAAGAAAAGATAGAAAAGGCGACAAGATTGCTCCCGGTGCTTTGGCAAAGCAGCTCGCTCTTGGCGTAAAACGAATTGTTATCGATCCGGGGCACGGCGGGCGCGATTATGGCGCTCCCGGTTATTTAAAGGGGGTTCATGAAAAAAATGTTGTCCTGGAACTTGCGCGGCGGCTTGCCAAAAAGATTCGCGAAAAATTGCACTGCGAGGTCGTGATGACACGCACGAGAGACAAGTACCTTACTCTTGAAGAAAGAACCGCCTTCGCCAACACAAAGAACGCTGACCTTTTCATATCCCTTCATACCAACGCCGCAAGGGATAGAAGGGCATACGGCATTGAGACTTTTTTCCTGAATCTGGCGACAGATGATGATGCTATTTTAGTGGCCGCCAGAGAAAATGCCACTTCAACAAAGAACATCAGCGACCTTCAGACGATTTTAAGCGATCTGATGCAGAACGCCAAGATCAACGAATCCAGTCGTCTGGCGGTTCATGTCCAGAGGTGCATGTGTAAAGATTTGAAAAAGAGGTACAGCAGGATAAAAAATAAAGGCGTAAAGCAGGCGCCTTTTTATGTTCTTTTAGGCGCCCAGATGCCTGCCATATTAATAGAAACGGCTTTTATCAGCAATTCCAGGGACTGCAAAAGATTAGTCAATTCAAAATATCAGGATCGAATGTGCGATGCGATCGTAAAGGGTATCCGGGAATATATCGATGAGACAAGCCCCACGGCATTTTTAAAACAAAGCCACCAAAAAGGGTTAACGGGATACGGAGGTTAGGCATGGCGTACGACACTATTATTTTTAAGATCCGGGAAAACATGGCAACCATCACGTTCAACAGGCCCGAAATTTTAAATGCATTGAATGAGGAAGCACTTAAAGAGTTTTCGAATGCCCTTGACGAGATTCATGCAAATGAGGACATCCGCGTGCTTATCCTTACCGGTGCCGGTGAAAAATCTTTTATTGCCGGGGCGGACATCAAGCAGTTCCTGACATTTAATACCCTTAAGGCCAAATCGTTTTCCGAGATGGGGCGTTCTTTGATGAATAAACTTCAGGAGTTGCCCATTCCGGTTATCGCAGCGGTTAACGGCTTTGCGCTTGGCGGGGGATGTGAGGTTGCTATGGCATGTGATTTTATTTACGCTTCTGAAAATGCAATGTTCGGTCTACCGGAAATCACTCTTGGGATTATTCCGGGCTTTGGAGGCACACAGAGACTGCCGAGATTTGTGGGTGAGAGCATGGCCAAAGAATTGATATTTACCGGTAAGATGATTCCTGCTGAAGAAGCAAAAAATATAGGACTGGCAAACAAAGTTTGCTCTCAAGAGCAACTTATGGATGAAGTCGTCAAGACGGCAAAAACCATTGCATCACGGGGGAAAGTCTCTCTTCGAGCGGCCAAACAGGCGATTAACAACGGTATGAATGTGGATCTTACAACCGGCTGCCGCATCGAAATCGATGCATTCGCCCTCTGTTTTACAAGCCCGGATGCAAAGGAAGGGGCATTGGCGTTTCTTGAAAAGAGGACGCCAGATTTTAAGGGAAGTTTAAAAGAGTAAATCTTTTTACTTGACATATATTTATTAATCCATTATAGAGCGCTGAAGTTAACTATTGGTTATTTTACGTAAATATTAAGGGTTCCATAGATGAGGTCTCGGTTTTTTTACTTTAGTTTTTTTAGCTTCCTGGAGGGCTTCTTTTTTCGGAAGTCTATCCATGGGCCGGCAAGGTAAAAATGCCGAACTTGACATAACACAAAACCATGGGTAGACGAAATAAAATGGGACTCATGGTTTTTTAAAGGGCTGTGGGTTTCACTTGCAGCCTTTTTTATTGTTTGAAAGGAGTGTTGGAATGATTCTCGACATCGGATTCGAAACCATGCCAAGGGAAGACCTGGAGGCAATCGTACTGCGACGGCTCAAGGCCACCATTGATCGTGTATATGCAAATGTGCCTTTTTACAGGAAAAAATTTGAAGAAAACCATATCGCGCCCAATGATATCCAGTCGTTGGAAGATTTGAAACGAATTCCTTTCACTACAAAAGAGGATTTGCGTGATAATTATCCCTTTGGAATGTTTGCGGTCCCTATGGATAATGTGGTTCGTATTCATGCTTCATCCGGGACTACTGGAAAGCCCACCGTCGTGGGGTATACGGCTCGGGATATTAATACCTGGGCCGAGCTTATGGCCCGTTCCCTTGCCGCAGGCGGGGCGACTCGCGGAGACATAATTCACAACGCATACGGTTACGGGCTTTTTACAGGAGGATTGGGCATCCACTACGGTGCCGAAAAACTCGGTGCTTCCGTTATTCCGGTATCAGGAGGGAATACAAAGAGACAGGTTGTGATCATGACGGATTTCGGCCCTACCATATTGACGGCAACGCCTTCATATGCACTTCACCTATCGGAAGTTGCTGAGGAGGTGGGGGTTTCTTTTGAAAATTTAAAATTTAAATTCGGGATATTCGGTGCCGAACCCTGGTCTGAGAAGATGCGGGAGGAAATAGAACGGAAAATGAATTTAACCGCGGTAGATATTTATGGATTAAGCGAGGTCATCGGACCGGGTGTTGCCATTGAATGTCATGAGGCAAAAAAAGGTCTTCACGTATTTGAGGATCACTTTATTCCTGAAATTATCGATCCTGGAACCGGAGAAGTTCTTCCTTACGGCGAGACCGGCGAACTTGTTTTTACAACCATAACCAAGGAAGCTTTTCCGGTGATACGGTATAGAACTCGTGACATCACTTCGCTGAATCCGGAACCGTGTATATGCGGCCGGACCCATATCCGCATGAACCGGGTCAGCGGTCGGACAGATGATATGCTGATTATTCGTGGCGTCAATGTGTTTCCGTCACAGATTGAAAGTGTTCTCATGGAAATGGATGAAGTTGAACCTTACTATCAACTGCTGGTTGACCGGAAGGATAATCTGGATACGCTTACGGTTTTGGTGGAGGTGGGTGAACGTCTGTTTTCCGATGAAGTCAGACACCTGCAGGAGCGGGAAAGAAAAATAGCAAAGAATATAAAGGATTATCTCGGGGTTTCCGCAAAAGTAAAGCTGGTGGAACCAAAGGTGATTGCCCGCAGTCAAGGAAAAGCAGTTCGGGTGATTGACAATCGTGAGATATAAGTGTCAATTAAAGATTGACAGAGGTCAAAGGGCAGAGGGAAGAAAATGGTGATCAGTTATCAGTTAATAGCTAAAAGTTAACAATAACCAATATAGAATGATCAATGATTAATGTCAGATGATACAGAAAAAGGGGGCAAGATATATGCGGGCGGAACAAATTTCAGTATTTTTGGAAAACAAGGCTGGACGTTTGGCTGAAGTTTCAGCTATTCTTGCAGAAGCGGATGTCAATATCAGGGCGCTGGCCCTGGCTGATACATCCGATTTTGGCGTGCTGCGTCTAATCGTAAATGACAATCAAAAGGCCATACACGCATTAAAAAACCGAGGGTTTACCGTAAGCAAAACCGATGTGGTTGCAGTAGAAGTTGAAGACAGGCCCGGAGGTCTAAATAGAATACTCGATATTTTGCATCAGGCCGGATTTAATGTGGAATATATGTATGCTTTTGTTCAGCATAGCGGGGAAAATGCGGTAATGATCTTTAGAATCGATCCCATCGATGATGCCATAACATTACTTCAAAAGAATAACGTAACCGTGATTGAGGGAAGCAAAGTTTATACCATGTAACGGATTTTAAAACCTTTTAAACCGGCGAATGGAAGACGACCATCAATATTGAAACCAGAAACAAAAAAAGGGAGGAGAAAATGACACTCAGGAGAATTTTTATTATTGCAACAATTTGTTTTTTCGTTACGGGGTTGCTCATCAGCCAGGCCAATGCCTTCAAAGGATCATATAAAGTCGGCGCCGTTTTTTCCGTGACCGGCCGCGCTTCTTTTTTGGGTGATCCGGAAAAGAAAACCGCCGAAATGCTGGCCGAAAAGATCAACGCGGCCGGCGGCATTAACGGAAAAAAACTGGAACTTGTTATTTATGACGACGAAGGGGATGCCACCAAGTGTAACCTGGCGGTGAAAAAACTGATTACCAGGGACAAGGTCTGCGCGGTGATCGGTCCTTCCTTGAGCGGACTCTCCCTTGCGGTAATACCGGTTGCCGAGAAATATAAAACCCCTCTGGTCTCCTGTGCAGCCAGTTACAAGATTGTTCACAATGATAAGACTGGCAAGCCTTATAAATGGGTTTTTAAGACCCCCCAGTCGGACAGTATGGCTGTGGAGGCCATTTATACCCAACTCAAAAACAGAGGGATAGCTAAAATCGCCATCATGAGCGTAACTTCCGGATTCGGCGCCAGTGGACGTTCAGAGCTCATCCGGCTGGCACCCGAGTATCAAATGAACATTGTTGCCGATGAAAAATACGGGCCAAAAGATACGGATATGACGGCCCAGCTGACCAAAATCAAGGGGGTGGCTCCGGCCGCTATCGTGAACTGGTCCATCGGTCCCACACAGGTTACGGTGACTCGCAACTGGAAAGATCTGGGAATGACGGCCATTCCGTTATATCAGAGCCATGGCTTTGGCAGCCGTAAAAATATCAAGCTGTCTGCAGGAGCTGCCGAGGGCGTTTTCTGTCCGCTGGGCGCCTGTAATATTGCCGAGCTTTTACCGGCGGACCATCCTCAAAAAAGTGTGACCATGGATTATCTGAAGGGCTATACGGCCAAATACAATGAACCGCTGAGTTCATTCGGCGGGCATGCTTGGGACGCTCTTCAGCTGGTTGTGGACGCCCTATCTGCCGCAGGAAAAAGCAAGGCCGGAATACGGGACTACCTCGAGGAGAAACAGGGATTTGTGGGCCAGCATGGTGTCTTCAACTTTTCGCCGGACGACCACAATGGCCTGACCAAAAAGGCTTTTAACATGGTGGTCGTGAAAGACAATGACTGGGCAATGGTGGACTGATCCATCTGCTTGCAGTACCGGACCATTTGTGAGGACGATGGATTCGTCGTCCTCACATTTTCATTTATTTTTAAATTGAAAACCTGGTCATCTGGATCAGGTTAGAGTTTTCCGGATCGGCCTAAAGCATTTCTACAAGAGTTTGAAGCGAACTAAAGTTTAAAGTGAGCTATAGTTAAGGAATTCTGTCAATTATATAAAGTCAGCGGAGCGAAGCGACACCATAACTTTAGGCACTTTAGACACTTTTAACTTTTACGGCTTTAACTGAAACAGCTCCTTTCAGGGGCGAACCAAAGCCTTGTCCACTGGGCTATGATTGTTACTCGATAAATAGATATGGAAAAAATTACGCTGGCAAGCCAGCTTTTACAATACCTCATTACCGGACTGACCGTGGGCAGTATTTATGCCATGGTGGCCGTGGGATTCAATATTATCTATAATGTGACCGAGATCATCAATTTCGCTCAGGGTGAATTCGTCATGCTGGGCGGATTGATCATGGTGTTCTTTCATGTGGCCATGGGCCTTCCCCTTATTCTGGCCTTTCCGGCGACCATTATCCTGGTTACCCTGGTGGGAATTCTTCTGGACCGGTTGGCCATTCGACCCATCCGCAGACCGTCGGTACTTACTTTGATTATCGCAACTATTGCCGTGTCCATCATCATTAAAGGAACGGCGTCGTTTATTTGGGGCAAGGACCCTTTTGATCTTCCTGCGTTTTCCGGTCGCAATCCCATCGACATTCTGGGAGCCGTGATTCAACCCCAGTATTTCTGGGTGATCGGCTTTTTGATTATCACCGCCATTGCGCTGTCCATCTTCTTTGATCGAACCATTATCGGCAAGGCCATGAGCGCGTGCGCCGACAATCCGGATGCGGCCAGCCTGGTGGGCATCAATGTCAAGCAGATGATTCTATTGTCCTTTGCCCTTTCGGCCGCTATCGGAGCGGTGGCGGGGATTACCATCACCCCGATATCCCTTATGGAATATGACCGTGGGGCCATGCTGGCGGTAAAGGGGTTCGGGGCAGCGATTCTGGGGGGGCTGGGAAGCTTTCCGGGTGCTATTTTGGGAGGACTGATCATAGGAAGCATCGAATCCTTGGGAGCGGGGCTGATTCACTCAGGATACAAAGATGCATTTGCTTTGATTGTGCTTTTGGTTATCTTATTCTTTAAACCCAGCGGACTTCTTGGCAGCATAGAGATCAGCAGGATCAAAAGGTTTTAAACATGTTACGAATTGCCAAACTTCCCATTGCCGGGTTTGTTCTTTTTATCATTGTTCTTCCATGGGCTGCCCTCCGGATTCCCGCCATAGAACACTATACCGACATTATGGTATTCGCAGGTATATATTGTCTGATTACCATCGGTCTCAGCCTCCTCATGGGGTATGCCGGACAGATATCCATCGGGCATGCAGCGTTTTTTGGTATCGGCGCCTATATATCGGCCATCCTGACCACCAATTACGGCATGAACCCCTGGGTCTGCATGTTGATCGGTATGGCCGTTACTGCAGTGGTGGCAGTTGTGGTGGGAGCGCCTTCTCTCAAACTCAGAGGACATTATCTGGCTATGGCAACCCTTGCCTTTGGAATCATCATTTTTATCATCTTCAATGAAGAGACCGAATGGACCGGCGGTCCGGACGGCATGTCCGGCATCCCGGGGCTAAGCATTTTTGGATTTGAATTTGATTCAATTGAAAGCTATTACTACCTGGTCTGGGGGGTTGTCATCGCGGCGTTTATATTTACCGTTAATGTCATTCAATCCGGTACCGGCCGGGCCTTGAGGGCGATCCATGCCAGTGAACCGGCAGCTAGTGCCATGGGGGTGGATGTTTCCCGGTTTAAGATACTGGTCTTTGTGTACTCGGCGGTTTTGGCATCTTTGGCTGGAAGCTTTTATGCCCATTATCTTAATTTTATCAATCCATCGACGTTTGACCTTTTCTTTTCCATAAAACTTCTGATCATGATTGCATTGGGCGGGATGCATAATATTTGGGGTGCAATCGTAGGAACCGGATTGATTACGTTTTTAAGCAATGAATGGCTGCATTATTTTGAGGAGTTTGAGGTCATCGTATATGGCGCCATACTTCTTTTTGTCACGGTTTTATTGCCGGACGGTCTGGCAGGGGTACCGGAGATGGTCAAAGGCTGGTTCAGGAAATAGGTGTCTGATGAGCGCTGGTATGGATGAAAATGTTCTCGAACTTCAAGGGGTGGTCATGACCTTTGGCGGACTGATGGCGCTCAGCAACCTTAATTTTAACGTTCGAAAGGGAATGATTAAGGCGATTATCGGCCCCAACGGCGCCGGCAAGACAACCCTGTTTAATGTGATTACCGGATCTTTTCCCCCAACACAGGGAACGGTGAAATTTAAAGGTCAGCCCATCCAGCATCTTAAGGCACACAAGATTGCTGACCGGGGTATTTCCAGGACCTTCCAGACCGTTGAGCTGTTCGGAAATATGACGGTCATGGAAAATGTCATGCTGGGCTGTTATACTCGCATTCGAACTTCTTTTATGGGTTCGGGTTTTGTTTTGCCTCGGTCCAGACGCAGAGAAAAACGGATAAAGGAAAGTGCATTGAAGATTTTGAAATTTATCGGGCTTGCCCATAAATTCAAGGATTCGGCGGACAGCCTGCCTCTGGGGGAACAGAAATTACTGGAGATTGGGCGGGCACTGGCCAGTGAGCCGGAGCTGATCTGTCTGGACGAACCTGCGGCCGGTCTGAATGAGACAGAGACCCATGTGGCATCTTCTTTGATCAAGGCCATCAATGCAAAAGGGATTACGGTGTTGCTTGTGGAACATGATATGAAGGTGGTGATGGATATTTCGGATGAGATTTTGGTGCTGAACTATGGCCAGAAGATTGCCGAGGGGCCGCCCCAAGAAATACGGAACAGCCCCAGGGTTATTGAAGCATATTTGGGGGGAGGAGGAACCTAATATGCTAAAGGTTGACTCACTCAACGCCTCTTATGGAAGTATTCGTGTGCTTAAGGAGATTTCCATAAAGGTTTCTGCGGGCGAGGTAGTATCCATCATCGGCGCCAATGGGGCCGGCAAATCCACCCTTTTAAAGTCCATCTCCGGGCTGATGAAAAACAGCACGGGCCGCGTTCTCTATAAGGAGCAGGATATTTCCGGCATGCCTGCAAACCGAATCGTGGGCATGGGCATCTCACAGGTTCCCGAAGGCAGACAGATTTTTGCCCATCTGACCGTCCGGGATAATATCACTCTCGGTGCTTATCATTATTTCAAGCGGAGCAACCGGATTGAGATCAAGGAGAGAATGGAGCGAGTTTATCAGATGTTTCCCATCCTGGAAAAACGCTCCAGACAGATCGCCGGCACCCTTTCCGG